>JAFAKX010000014.1 GCA_019234945.1 Silvibacterium sp. | reverse complement strand
AGCGGTGCGTTGCAGTTGGCTCCCGCGCCGTGGGTCAGGACAAGCGCCCCGGCAGCGTGATTCGCGGGCAGGTGCAGGAAGCCCCGTACCGGGGCCTCTCCTGAGTCATCTCGAAATTCCGGCGCGGCGATCATCACCGGAGACTATTGCACACGTCGCCGCCTGTTCAAGCGCCAGAGCCGCATCCGGTCTAGACCGGGAGCGGATTTCGCTCCACGAACTGCCGCTGGTGCCAGTAGGGATAGATCGGCGTTACCGCGCTTGCCGCATCGAGTTTTGCCACCTGCTCTCTGGTCAGGTTCCAGCCCTCGGAGGCAAGGTTCTGCCTGAGCTGCTCCTCGTTGCGAGCACCCATGATGACGCTCGCGACAGTCGGCCGCTGCAGCACCCAGTTCAGGGCAATCTGCGGAACGGTCTTGCCGGTTTCCTTTGCGACCTCGTCGATGGCGTCGACGATCTTGTAGAGATATTCGGTGTCGACCGGCGGGCCGTAGTCGGCAGTCTTGTGCAGTCGGCTCACTTCGGGCAGCGGCTGGCCGCGACGGATCTTCCCTGTCAGACGGCCCCAGCCGAGCGGGCTCCAGACCAGCGAGCCAACCTTCTGGTCTATGCCAAGTGGCATGAGCTCCCACTCAAATTCGCGGCCGACGAGCGAGTAGTAGACCTGGTGGGCAACGTAGCGGGCCCATCCATAGCGCTCGGAGATGGCGAGCGATTTCATCAGGTGCCATCCGGAGAAGTTGGAGCATGCGATGTAGCGGATCTTGCCGGCACGCACGAGTGTGTCGAGCGCCTCCAGTGTTTCATCGATCGGGGTGGTCGCGTCGAAGCCGTGCATGTGATAGATGTCGATGTGCTCAACGCCAAGACGCTTCAGGCTGTTATGCACGGAAGTAATGATATGAAAACGTGAGGATCCTACATCGTTGGGTCCTTCGCCGATACGAAAGGTGCACTTGGTCGAGATGAGCAGCCGGTTGCGCTTCCCCGCAATTGCCTTGCCGAGCACCTCTTCAGCCAGGCCGTTCGAGTAGATATCGGCAACGTCGAACAGGTTGACTCCAGCATCGAGACAGATATCAACAAGATGGGCTGCTTCGTCTGCTGCGGAACTGCCCCACGCGCGAAAGAATTCGTTGCCGCCTCCGAAGGTTGCCGCGCCAAAGCTGAGCGCGGAGACCTTCAGTCCCGAATGGCCAAGCTGTCTGTATTCCATACAGCGGTAAAGATGCAACAGCGCCAACCAAAGGTTCAGCAGGCGCGACTATGCAAATCTGGCGGGTGCTGAGATGTTTACTCTTGGAAGGGTTGCGACTTTGCACAGTACTTGAGTATAGTGCGGGAAAAGCCCACATAAATTCAGAGGAGCGGCAGATGCCTCCAGCAGAAGCAGTCGTCGGTACACCGGCAACGATCGGCAAGTCAGTACAGGTTCGGGGGGAAGTTAAGGGAAGTGAAGACCTTCTGGTCGATGGCATGGTGGAGGGAACCATCACCCTCACCGAGAGCCGATTGACGATCGGTCCCAATGCAAAGGTCAAAGCTAATGTTTCCGCTCGCGATGTGGTTGTGGTGGGGAGCCTTACCGGAGATGTCGAGGCGAGCGGGCGCGTAGAACTGCGCGCAGGCGCGAACCTGATTGGCGATATACGAGCAGGCCGGCTTTCCATCGAAGAGAACGCGATGTTCTCGGGCAGAGTCGACCTGGCACAGCCCGGCGCCCAGGGTGGTTCCGAGCGAGGAGTTGTCACTACGCCGGCGTCTTCGAGCGCGCCCGGCAAAACGGCAACAATGTTCAACGCCTGAAAGTAAGCATCTGCTAGCCGTCGCCGGGCGGGAGCGGCACGGTATCTGCTTTGGGTTCATCAGAATTTCACGGAAAACTCCCTGCACGAGGACGACCTGGGACTGTGCTGCGCAGCCTGTTTAATCGAGAACGATCACGTCCTGACCGCACCGGGCGGACGGTGCTGTCCGGACCACGAATTCCAAGGCATTCGAGCGGCTGGGCCGCCATGCTCAAGTATCTCCGGGAACAAGACGGCCTGCGCGTTCTCGACGTCGGGCCGACTTCGCCCAGCAATATCAACTTTCTCACCGCTCTCGGCCATAGCTGTTACATGGCCGATGTCGTGCATGAGGCGTTGACAGGGGATTGGTCTACTCTGCCCGATGAGGAGGGTGGTGCGCCGGGCTTCGATGTAGGGCGTTTTATCGATCAGACCCTCGACTTCGGCGGACGCAGGTTTGACGTGGTGCTGCTGTGGACCACGCTCGATTACATCCCACAGGCGCTCGTGCAGCCCTTAATCGATCATCTGTATGCGGCCATGGACACGGGCGGACGAGTGCTGGCTATCTTTCACACCAAGGCCACTGGCCCAAACACCGCTTACTGCCGCTATCACCTGACGGACGGCGACTCGATCGAAATGCAGGAATCTGAGCCGCATCCTGTGCTGCGCGTCTACACCAACCGCACGATTGAGAAGCTCTTTTCGCGCTTCGGCAATTACCGGTTCTTCCTGGCCAAGGACAACCTCTACGAAGTCATCATCACGCGCTGACGTGCAGGTTGCGCCAATGCGAGCTTGCGCGGCGCAGTCTCCTCGGGCCAAAAGCTCTGCTGACGCGGAGTTCTGCCCTCTTCTCTTCCCTTGTCAGTTGAGATCCGACCTTCACCAACTCTATTCCCAAGCCGATATTTTCTCTTAACAGCCGCGACCAGGTCTGCAACGCGCCTTTGATAAGCCCGTGACACGAACGCTTCCTCGTAGCGCTTTGCGTAAACCGAATCGAGCTGAGGAAAATGCTCGTGAACAAAGGCGAGAAAGGTCGCCTTTGAACAGGGCTTGAGAAACAGCGGATTCGCAAAGAGGAAGCTCGCGTCTGCTTCCCTCGACTTACGCGCCATGGTGTCGAGCGCAAGGCCGCTGTCGGTAATGCCGGGCATGAGTGGCGAACACATGACGCCGGTCCGCAGGCGGGCCTCACGAAGGCAGCGGACCGTTCGGAAGCGCAGGTCAGGGCGCGGCGCTCGCGGTTCCAGGATGCGAGCCAGGCGGGCATCGTGCGTGGTGATGGTAATGTGAACGGTCAGATCGTTGTTGGCGGCAATCTGCTGCAGCAGGTCGATATCGCGCTCAATGAGAGTCGACTTGGTCACGATTCCCAGGCTCAATCCCCGTTCGCCGGCGAACACTTCCAGAATGCTTCGCGTGATGTTGGCACGCCGCTCGATTGGTTGATAAGGATCGGTAGCAGTTCCTATCGCGATGGGCTCGTTGCTCTTCAGTGATCGCAGTTCCTGACGGAGAAGCCACGCCGCGGACTGTTTGATGTAGATCTTGCGCTCAAAGTCGGCAGGGTCGCGCAGTTCCATGAATTCGTGTGTGTAGCGCGCATAGCAGTAGCGGCAGCCGAATTCACATCCGCGATACGGATTGATGCTCCACGTAAAGGGCAGCCTGCGGCGCGAAACGACCCTGTTCATCAGCGAGCGCACGGGCAAAGTGCGGAATTCGACCAGGTGACCTTCGCCCGCCTCGCATCCACTCTCTGCGAGCCGGGCAATCCCCTTCGGTGGTATTCCGTCCGGCGGCAGGATATGAAAGAGCTTTATATTCGCCTTTTCTTCGCTCATAAACTAAGCGTAGGCCTCCCGCCCGCCATCGTCAAGAGCGAATTCTCCGTGCAGGAGTTCCTTCGACACCGTCTTCGCAGCTTCTTCCTGGCATTCGAAAGCTCTATCCTCAGTCTTGGGCTTTCCCGCTTTGCGAAAGAACAAATTCCTGCGAGGAGCATGATGACAAATGACAGACTTCAAGGGTTCGACCTTTACATGGCTGGGTCATGCTGTGGTCCAGATCACCACACCTAAGGGAACCGAAATTCTTATCGATCCATTTATTGAGCACAACCCCAAGTATCCGAAGAGCCATAAGCTGCCACAGAAACTCGACCTTCTGCTACTGACTCATGGGCACTCCGACCACATTGCCGACGCCGCAAGTGTTGCAAAGAAGCATGGCCCCGAAGTGGTCGCCATGGTCGAGCTAGCCGGCTGGCTCAAGTCAAAAGGCGTGCAAAGAGCCAGCGGAATGAACCTCGGCGGGAGCTATAAGGTCAAGGATGTGACGCTTAGCATGGTGGAGGCGCGGCACAGCACCGGCATCGACGACGGCTCTATCACTCTTTATGGAGGAGAACCCGTTGGATATGTGATCACGATTGACGGCGGGCCCGTGCTCTACCATGCCGGAGATACTGCGGCATTCCTGGACATGCAACTGATTCGTGATCTGTATTCGCCCGAGATAGGGTTCCTGCCCATCGGTGACTATTACACAATGGGACCAAAGGGCGCGGCCATTGCAGCCAGGTATCTCGGACTGAAAACCGTTGTTCCGATACACTACGGAACTTTCCCGGTGCTTACAGGAACTCCGGAAGAGCTTGAAAAGCACTTGACTGGATCAGGCATCGAAGTGCTGAAACCGAAGCCTGGCGAAGCATTGCGATAAGCCTTCGCGCCCAGAACTATCTGAAGCTGTAAGGGCAGGCTGTCTTGCTCGATTCCCTGCCCTTCCTCTCACGGTGAGCTATGTTTTGGCGGTCCTGGCAGCTTTCGCTGAGGCTTCCTTGCGGCGTTCTGCCCAGCGGCGCTTCATTGCCTCGGCTATCCTACGCCTGCCTTCGGCCGTCATCCTGCGTTTTTTTGAGGGGACCCGTTTCGCAGCAGCTTTCCCGCGCTTCGCGCCTTTTACGCCTTCACCAGCGAGCAAATTACGAGCTTGTTGCAGACGCGCTATTTCACTATCAATCTCAATCAGTATCTGGCTTACCTGCACTTGTCCTCCATCATTTCAGCGACCCACGAAAAGAGAATAAGACAGAGAGCGCGGTCGCATTAGTTAGAGTTACTTCACGAAACAGACTAACCTGACGAGTAATAAATTGCCAACTGGCAAATCAAATCTTTGTAGCAACCGTACCCATCCCTGACAACAGCGAACCTCTAGCTGAAGTGATTCTCATAAGATCATCTGGGAACACTCTGGTGGAAAAGCTTCTTATAGTTGCGCCTCTGCCCTGAGACAATAACCAGGCAAATTGCTGGAGCCTTTGCTGCATCAAGAGGAAAAGGCGTATCGTCATCTCGGGAGGCAGCAGATGCGGAAGGAGATTATCCAACACAAGGCTGGCGCAAAGAGTACTCATGAGAACCATGACTGGCTCGACCTCGAATCACTCGCCAGCGTGCAGATCACTTCGGAGGATCCCGGCTTTCCCATAGAAAACGCGCTGAGCGCGAACCCCGAGCGCAACGAGATCGGCTGGCGCGC
The DNA here is from genome assembly GCA_019234945.1 of Silvibacterium sp. Taxonomy (GTDB): domain Bacteria; phylum Acidobacteriota; class Terriglobia; order Terriglobales; family Acidobacteriaceae; genus Silvibacterium. The sequence goes on along the minus strand of JAFAKX010000014.1, from coordinate 8,870 downwards.
CGCTGCTCCCGGTCCGCAGACCATTGCACTGAGCTTCGATAATCCACAACACATCAGGGGAATACATTTGCTCTTTATCGAGCACCAGACAGAGCGAATGCAGGAATTCGTCCTCCGCTACTCGTCCTCGAAAGAGACAGGACGGGAAATTGTTCGTCAGCAGTGGAACTTTAGCCCGACGGGCTCATCGCAGGAAATCGAAGACTACACGGTGAACCTTGATTCGGTGACCAAGCTCGAGCTTGCGATCGATCCCGATCGGAGCGGCGGGCGGGCATTGGCAACTCTCAATCTCTTGAGGCTGGCTTAGTCTCCATCGCGCGGCAAGCTTATTTTCCCTTGTACTTCTCTTGCTGAAGCGCCCTATGTTTTTCTCATCTTTTGAGAAAATACGGCAATATGGCTGACAACATTCGTGTAGGCGTGATCGGTTTTGGGTTGGCGGGGAGGATATTTCATACCGCCGTGGTGGCGGCCACTCCGGGACTTGAACTGGCGGCAATTGTACAACGCAAGGGAGATGATGCCGCGCAGGCTTATCCCGGCGTAAAGATAGCGCGATCGATAGAGGAGATGCTCGCAGATGAATCGATCAGACTCGTGGTCGTTGCTACCCCGAGTCCTCTCCACTACGAGCATGCGGAGCAGTGCCTGCGTGCTCGGCGCAATGTAGCGGTCGATAAGCCATTCACGCTGACATCGGATGAGACGGGGCGGCTGATTGACCTCGCGCGCGAGAACAGTGTCCTCATCAGCGCGTATCAGAACCGCCGCTGGGACGGCGACTTCGTAACGCTGAAAGATGTTATCGCTTCGGGCGAGCTCGGACGAATCGTAACCTATGAATCGCACTTCGACCGCTATCGTGCAGAACCAAAGCGCGATGTGTGGCGTGAGAGCGGCGGACCGGGCGGAGGCACGCTCTTCGACCTGGGTCCTCATCTAATCGACCAGGCGACAGTGCTGTTCGGTGATCCCAAAAGCATTTATGCCGATGTTCGCATCGACCGCGCCGGCGCGGTGGTAGATGACGCCTGGGATCTATTGCTGAAATTCCCTTCCGGCGTGACGGCGGTACTGAGGTCAACGCTGACGGCGTACACCCCCGGGCCCCGGTTCGTCGTCCACGGAACGCAGGGCAGCTTCATCAAGTGGGGGCTCGATCCGCAGGAGGATGCGCTGAAGGCAGGCGGGTCCTACCGCGATCCCGGCTTCGGCGAGGAGCCGGCGAGCCAGTGGGGCGAGCTGAGGGTTGCGGGAAAGCCTCCGAAGCGCGTGCCGACTGCGGCGGGGGATTATCGCGGGCTGTATGCCAATGTGCGCGATGCGATCCTTGGAGTGGCGGAACTGGAGGTCAAGCCCGAGCAGGTCTGGCGGACAACAAGGCTCATCGAGCTCTGCCGCGAGTCGAGCGATACGGGCCGGCGGATCGAGTACAAGGGCTAAGGCGCAGGCGGCTTCTCAGGCGGTGCCTGCGGTATCACGGGAGGGAGCACGGCTTCGATGTGCTGGTGAGCCGGGAAGGTCGGCCAGATAAGGCGCAGAACGTAGGGAGTGGTGTCGAAGGTCGCCTCGACCCAGAATGCCGATGCCTGCTTCCACTGGTCTTCGGAGAGGGCGAAATTGAAGATGGCCAACCCCTGGAGTTCGCTGCCCGGCGGAATCTGGGAGTGGCGGAGGAACGGGGGCTTATGGTCGGCCTCCAGGTCTGGGTAATACTGGAAGACCTTGTCGAAGTCCGACGGTGAGGCGGAGTAGCTCTTGTAGTCGGTGTCCCCGAGGCGGACGACCGCTGTCAGTTCCTGCACAGACAAGGGCTTCGTAGAGACGTTCCTGACCTTCACCGGTACGAGCGCGATGAGGCCGTTGTTCGGCGGCGGCAGCGTGCTGTTCGGCATCTGGGCGGGGAGAGGCTGGTAGAGCGAGACGGCTGAAATCTGTCCCTCGGCCGTGGGCGCGACTCGGTTCATCACTACATAGGCGGCGACAGCCACCAGAACGATAATTACGGCGACCACGACGATACCGATGGCGCGACCGGGTTTTATGGAAGGAGTCTGCTCGGCGACTTTGAACATATCAGTTCTGAATTCCTCCAGCCTGAATTCCTTTGGCCTGCCTGCGATGGACGAGCTGAGGGGCCGCTGGTATGCAAGAGTACCGCAGATTAGCTGGCTTGCGGAAATTGGCGCCCATGGAAATGAGGCTTAAGATCTCCGCGATCGGGGTTCGTGAAGAACATTGCCGGTTGACCCCGACCGCGAGCAGCCAGATCATGAGGGAGCCTTCACCGAGGAAGCCGAGGACGACGTTCCAAGCACGCTGCGTAACCCTCACAAATAGTGTATTGGAACTCTTCCTGGCACCGCGTGACCGCAAAAGGCAACGGACAGGAAGCGCAAGTAGTGCGCTTGACGCAAGTCCCCTATCAAGCCAGGAACACACCATGCGGTTCGAGCACGAACTTCTTCGCTACGCCGGAATCGAAGTCCTTGTAGCCCTTCGGCGCATCGTTTAAAGAAATGACTGTAGCGTTGACGATCTGCGATCGGCAGCCGAGAAACCAATGAAGCGGGTAGGCCGCTCGACCGGGCCTACCCCGCAAAGTCTTCACGTAGCGAAGTCAGCGCACACGATGAACGACTTCATTGTTTGGCGGTTTGCTGCAGGTCCAGTTTCTCCCTGAGAGACGCCGAATTACCTCTTGACTTGCCATAGGCTACGAAGTCGCTGATGACTGTCGCGGCTTGCTCACAGACGTCATAGTTCGCGTGAGCGTATTCGCGGTAGGGCGGCATGTTCACCCGCTCGGGGTGATCGTTCAAGGCCGTAATCGTGGTGGCGAGGGTCTCGTCCATATCGCGCAAGAGCGGATTGATTCTGTCGATCGCGGCCTGTTGCCACTTTGACCCCTGCGAACGCAAGTCGTTCAGTTGCTGCGTGGTTTTAGCTAAGGCATTCACGCGATCCTGAATCAACCTGAGCTGGGCGGCGTGCGACTCCCATGCCATGGGTGACATCGTGTATGACTGGAGAGTGTCGGCGTCCTGCGCCGCCTGCCATGCCTGAGTCCTGGCTTGTGAAAGCAGGCTTGTTATTTCGTCTGAATCCTTCTGAGCCAGCGCTGATGTTGCGAAGACAAGGCAGAAAAGGGTGAAACCGCCTAAGAGGCCGAATACTCGTTTAATTTTCATAAGTCCTCCTTTGCGGGGGGAACTAACTTCCTCCTGCTACTTACTAATTACAAATATGCTCGGATAAGCTATTCGCGTCTGTGATAGGGGTCACAGGCTGCACCCAGGGACGACTTACGGGGCTTCCCTCGCCATCAGGCGCGGCGCGTGATGACAATCAGGCAGGGCAGTGCGAATTTGGATCACGCGTGAAGCTGAGCTTCGGCGAATGGACGAACGTGCCCTTGCCGTCCCCCAGCATCACGTCGAAGGTGTATTGGTCGCCGTCTCCGTAGATGATGGCCAGGTCAGGGTTGCCGTCTCCATTGAAGTCGGCGGCGCTGACGCGGGCGACGGTACCGGGGATCGGGAGGCGGAATAACCAGCCCAACCGGAATCCACCCTTGCCGGTGCCGAGAAAGACGGTCACGGATCCGGCGCGCCAGTCCGAAACCGCGATATCTGGCCGCCCGTCGCCATTGAAGTCGGCTACCGCGATCGAGACAACGGAATCGAGACGGGCGACGTCCGGGGCAGGAGCGAAATTGCCGGTTCCGTCGCCGAGAAAGAGCTTCAGCGAGCCGTCGTCATCTCCGATGACCAGGTCCGGGATGCCATCTCCGTTGAAGTCGGCTGCGGCGATGGCCTTTGGTGTCCGGCCCAGCTCGAGCGCGGACGAGAGGAGCCGGAAGCCGCCGCTTGCGTTGCCGAGTGAGATCTTCAGCGTCGCGGGCTCTGAACCGTCACCGGGCAAGACCTGAGCAATGTCGGCGATGCCGTCGCGATTGAAGTCGGCCACCACCGTCATGCGCGCATCATCGTCCTCGTTCGCTGCGGCGTGAACAGGCGGCGTGAGCGCGGCCACGGCGACGGCAGCGACAAGTGCGGCGAGGATATTTAGCCGGTGGGGCATGCTCAGCTTTTATTGTATGAAGGATTTCTCGGGATCAAGTGAGTGTTCCCTTCTGGGAAATCCTCCTGCTGGTACCCCCTCCCCCCTAAAACTTGTTACCCATTCATTCCATGAGGCTTAGGCTGTACGTTGCTCGTACCTCATAGTCAGAAAATGACTTACGGTATGTCATAAGAAACAAGGGACTTATCCGTGCCTAATTACCACTTCGGGAATCAGCTTTGGCCCGAAATGGGAAAGCCCGGCGTGTTCTGCCGGGCCTTCCTTGATCTTCTAATTTCATTATAGTCGTTTGAAGGAAATTCTCGGCCAACATTAGGGAGCGGACGGGGCAGATGGCTCAGGACTTCTGCCCTCAGCGGCCACTCAGAGGAAGACGGCGACCGTGGCGAATGTGGAGGATGGTTACGGTCTCGTTCTCGATGGTGAAAAGAATCCGATAAACGTGGGGACGCTTTCCATAAAGAAGTTTCCGCACCTCAAAGTCGAACACTTCGTTCTCCGGCGCGAGCATGCAGCGACGGGGAGTGTGGGAGAGGGACGCGATCTCATCTTGCAATCCACGAAACCAGCGCAGACCCGCTTCGCCCGCGTTTTCAGATAGCAGCCATCCCAAAATCGCGTCCAGATCCCGTTTCGCTCTGGCAGTTGTCTTAACGCGGAAGCCCATGCTTCTCGCGCAGTTCCTCGAACATCTCCTCGGCGGACTCGGTGCGTCCGGCCTTCAGGTCGTTGTAGCCTTCCTGGATGCCTTCAACCGCTTCCTGAAAGTCGGATCGCGCCCATGCGAGGTACTCCGCAAGTGCGAGGTCGAGCGCGGCGGCAGTGTCCTTCCCGCAGCGCTTCGCGTATTCAGAAAGCTGGGCCATTCTCTCGTCCGTGATGGGAACCATTTCCATGGTTTGAGGGTAGGAACTCGGAGGGGTGATGTCAAATGGCTTTGGGAACTACCCCACTCAAGCCCAACACTGGGGCTTGAATGGGGCACCCGGCATGTGAAAAGGGTAGGCCACCCCGTCCGACCTTCGTTTTTGCCGAATATGGGTGGCACCTTTTCTGGGCAATTTGCGCCAACACTAGTAAGCGTCAATGTGCGGCATGCCTTCGATCTAGGCACTCCGAAAATTGATCTTCAAACTGCGAACAAAGAGGGGGATGGGGCCATGGCAACCAAGCGCGATCAAGAGTCAACCGGGGTTCCAGTTCGGAAAGCGGTTCGATCCGCTGCTTCAAAAGACATTCGACCCGGTTCGCCGGTGCGAGCCACAGCCGCGGGACACTGCGAGGACTGTCGCGCTCTGACGGCTTTTCAACCGTGGCACGATCTAGATCTGACGCCTTCCTTTAATTGGGAGGTCGACTTCGCGGACTGGAATCTTGTGCCTAAGGGTAAGCGCGCTGTGATCGAATTGGTGACAGCGCAGATAATCGTTCCGTCCGGCGAATGGGCGCGCCTGAGGATGTACACATCGTTGGGCATGGTGCCGTCGAATCTCGATCTGTTCGTGACATTCCAAGGAAACGTCTCAGGAAATGCCATATACGTTGCCACCCATTCGCTCCGTGCCTACACTGATGATCTTATTGCCTTCAATATAAATCGGGATAACGCTACGACCAGTGGTTATGCTCTTATCTGCATCTCTGGTTATGTAGCCGACTAGTAGTCCCCGCGGTATGTCGGATGGGCCATTCAGTTTTGGATTTTTTGCTGGTGGAACACCGGAATGCGGCAGTCACTTTCGTAATGTGGGGATTGTGCTTCCCACCCTTCGCGCAACAGAGCCGCTCAGGATGGGGCGCCCTCGATTGTGCCGGTTTGAAGAGGGAGTAAAAGGGGAGGGTGGGCCACCCGTCCCCTCAACCTCTCAGGTAAAACCCGCGGTGCTCCTGCACTGCCCAGGATATTCCCGTCTTGACAACGCCCTCCCACTTATCGAAGGTCACCCGTCCGCATCACACGGCCCACTCTGAACCAAGTAGGTTACTGGCGCGCTCGTTTTTGTCATTCATTCGCAGCGTAAGTAATGTTACTACTTAGAGTTAACTGCGCACGCGATGTTTGCGTTAGAAGGTACGTGTTCATATGCGTTATTTGAAAGACTTATATCTGCCACTTGCATTGAGCGTCACGCTCCTTCTCGGTAGCGGGTCAGCAAAGGGCCAAGCCGGTACGCCAAGCACCCCGGCTACGTCGCCAAGCCCTCTGCCGTTCCTTGTTCAGATGAAGAAAACGGTAGCTTTCATAACAACTGACTGTTTGCATCAGCCGACTCAAGAAGAAATAACCGGGATGACACCCGATGCCCTGACAAAACTAACGCCATTAGCCCAAGAGGAATGGAGACGCGAGATTGACGGCAAGTTTGGCCCCGACGAGATGGCAGGGCTTGGCCCCGCTCAAATCGCGAACTTACGATTGGACCATCACTCAGGTACCGGCTTTGTCGTTTTTGTTCCGGACGAGCGCCTTGGCAAAAATGGCGGTTTTCCGTACTTTGTCACGAATCGGCACGTTGTGGAACCGGGGATCGAGGTCGGACGACCTTGCAAACCGCTTCGTTACCATTTTTTTGCCAATCGTGTTGCGGACTCGACGAATCCGGAGGTTCACATCGAGCAGATCGATGTCGCGCCGACGGTAAAGTGGTATCACTCGAACGACGATTCCATTGACCTCGCCATAACCACGGTCAATTTCAATCAAGCCGACTACGATCTGATGACCATTCCCATAACCATGTTCACCAGTGGCGAGATGATTGCGGAGCATAATATCGTGGAGGGGGATCCAGTCACCTTTACCGGATTATTCATTCAATATGCTGGATCCAAGCGGTTAGAACCGATTGTGCGATCGGGATCGATTGCCATGCTACCGACAGAGCCGATACAAACCACGTTGGGTAAGCCGGGCCATATATACTTCGCGGAAGCTCATGCGTTCGGGGGTAATAGCTGATCGCCGATGTTTGTCGATATCAATAAATTTAGTAACAAACTTGGTTATGACTACAAGCTCTTGGGTGTCGTAAGTGGAGAGGTTTTCGAGTCCTCCGATCTCTCCCTTCAGGTGACTACCTCTTACCGAGGGAACGTTGCAGCGAACAGCGATGTTTCCGTCGTGGTACCGGCGGAGGAGGTAAAAGCTATTTTGTATTCATCGGAACTAGAAAAACTGCGGAATGATGCCGTCGCGGCATCTCTTAGCGCGCCCAAACACTGACATGATCATAATGGCGACAGCTTGCCGCTACCTTCCGTGATCTCGATGTATTGATCCACTCGCGGTACGGAAAACGTTTCGGTCGGGCCACTCGGCCACCTCACTTCGATGGAGTTGATCTTTGTTTCCTGTCCGAGGCCGAAGTGGAGGCGGAGGTCGTTGCTTGAGTTATAGCTTGAGCCGCTGCGAACTTCGTCGACCCAGGTGCGGTGCTCTCCGTGGAGAGTAACTCGGGCTCCGATGGCGTCGCGGTTGGAGCGGGTTCCGGTGAGTTCGAGTCCGAGCCAGTGGTTATTGTTCTTGGCTGAATTCACTAATAACAACGGGACATCACTTAGATTATTAACTACTGCTTCGAGGCGGCCGTCGTTCCAGAGGTCGACGATGGCGAGCCCGCGGCCGGACATGGGTGTCTGCAGGCCGGGGCCGGAGTCCTTGGAGATGTCGCGGAATTTTCCGTTGCCGAGGTTGTAGTAGAGGAGGCGGCGCTCGCGGAAGGCGGCTCCGAGGTGGGCGCTGTCGACTTCGGGATAGACGTGTCCGTTGACGAGAAGGAGGTCGGGCCAGCCGTCGTTGTCGACGTCGGCGAACATGGCTCCCCAGCCGAGGGCGTCGGTGTTGATGCCCAAACCGGATTGAAAGGTCACGTCGGAGAAGGTGCCGTCGGAGTTGTTGTGGTAGAGGGTGGAGGTGTCGTCGGAGAAGTTGGTCTTGAATAGGTCGAGGCGGCCATCTCCGTCGTAGTCGGCGGCGGTTGAGCCCATGCCGGCCTGCTCGCGTCCGTCTTCGTTGAAGGCGACGCCGACGTCGGAGGCTGTGTCGGTAAAAGTTCCGTTGCGGTTGTTGTGATAGAGGATGGAGGGCGTGGAGTCGCAGGCGACGTAGATGTCGGGCCAGCTGTCGTTATCGTAGTCAAGGGTGGTGACGGAGAAGCAGTAGTGTCCAGTGGTGTTCTGGAAGCCGCTGGACTTGCTGACGTCTTCGAATTTGCCGTTGCCGAGGTTGTGGTAGAGGACGTTGGTGGTGTACTCGAGGCCGCGCGGGCCGCACATCACGGGCACGCCTTTCCAGACGCAGCTTGCGCCCTGGCCGGGCAGGGGAACCTTGTCGAGGTCGAAGTGGACGTAGTTGGCGACGGCGATGTCGAGGCGGCCGTCGCGGTCGTAGTCGACAAAGGCGCAGCCGGTGCCCCACTCCTTGCCGGTGCCGGCGACGCCTGCTTCGCGGGCAACTTCGCGGAAGGTCCCGTTGCCTTCGTTGTGATAGAGGCGGTTGAAGCCGTATCCGGTGACGTAGATGTCGTCGTAGCCGTCGTTGTCGTAGTCGCCGACGCAGGCGCCTTGTCCCCAGGCGGTGGCATTGAGTCCGGCCTTGGCGGTGACGTCAGTGAATGTGCCATCGTGATTGTTACGAAACAGGTGGCTGGAGGGCTGGGGTGCTTTGGGGTCGGACTTGGGATTCATCTCCTGGCCCCGCATTTCTTGACCATTGACGAGGAAGATGTCGGGCCAGCCGTCGCGGTCGTAGTCAATGATGGCGACGCCGCTGCCTGTGGCTT
>JAFAKX010000156.1 GCA_019234945.1 Silvibacterium sp. | reverse complement strand
GAGGTGCTGCAGGGCCGGTCCTACATGTCGCAATCGATCTGCAAGGACGAGCTCAATTATCTGCGCCGGAAAGAAAAGAAGCTTATCGAAGAAGACGAGCGCCTGACCGAGAGGCAGCGCGAGGTGCTGCAACTTCTTGCAGAAGGCAAAGTGATGAAGGAGATCGGCGGAATCCTGAATATGACGCCCCGGACGGTTGCCTTCCACAAGTACCGCATGATGGAAGCGCTGGGCGCGAGGAGCAACGCCGAACTGGTTCGCTATGCTGTAAGGCACCACATCGTCAGCGTTTAGCAGCTGACGATGCGGAGTCTCCAGCTGGCATTGGCGCGAGTTCAGGCTCGCGCTGTTGCTTGCAACTTGTGATTGAACGGCTGTGCCTGGTGCTCGGCGGATAGCGTGAATACAGGGCAGTTCGCCAGCCGGATCACATCGAAGGCGAACAGTTCGGAGGGGGGAATGCCAATGGCGCCGCTCCTCTGAACGCCCATGACGATGAAGTCGGCGTGCTTCTCGGCTGAGACTTTCACGATGGTTCGGGCAGGGTCGCCGGCGCGGGTGATGCATTCAGAAACGACCGAACCGATCTCGCGCGTGAATTCCCTGAACTCCTTTTCGTGAGGAAGCGCGTCCGGTGGTGTGCCGAAGGGGTCGACATGGAGCAGCACAAGGCGTCCGTCAAGATGACGGGTGAGGTGCGCCGTGTAAGAGAGCGCGGCGCGCGACGTGTTGGAGAAGTCGGTGGGAAAGAGCACTCTTCGCTCATGCGTGGCTTCGTATGCGTCCTGGCGGACAAGCCGAGCGACCGTCAGTACCGGGCACGAGACGGAGCGCAGCAGCATCTCTGCGACGGAACCCAAGCCTTGGCCGCCTTTGTAGCCTTTGCCGCTTGTCGCAATGACGAGAAGGTCCGCATCGCGTTCCTTAATCAGGCCGGACACGGTCTCACGTATGCCTCCGACGCGAAGAGCGGTGGAACAGCGGACTCCGTCGAAAGCCAGACTTGAGCTGATGCGTTGTAGCTCGTCTTCGGCGGCGTCGATGCGATCGGGCAGCGGCTCCGTTGGCATTCCGTCGACCTGCAGGGAGCGGGTCATATCGATGACGTGGACGACGAGCAGCTTCGCTGAAAAGCGACAGCCAAGCTGCTTCGCATAATGTATGGCGCCGTAGGATGCGTCGGAAAAATCCGTCGCAACCACGATTCTCTTCATTGTGAACTCGTGGTATTCACGCATGATGCACCTCGCTTCCGTCGGGAGGGGCCTTTCACAGGGCGGTAGCTCCCGCCGGCATTCAATCAAACAGAGCCTTTCGCGGTCCGCGTCTCTGTTCGTCCTTCTTATGGTTCGATGGCGACTTTCAATACGCCATCCTGTTGTTTGCTGAACAATTCATAGGCATCGACGATCTCGCTCAACGAATATCTGTGCGTGATCAGCGGTGTTAAGTCGACGCGCTTGTGCAGGACCAGTTCCATAAGCCTGCGCATGCGCTCCTTGCCGCCTGGGCAGAGGGTGGTAACGATCCTGTAGTCGGCAAGACCAGCGCCAAAGGCATCTACGGGAATGCTCAGCTTGCCCGCATACACGCCGAGACTGGAGAGCGTTCCCCCGGGACGAAGGACGCGCAGCGCTGTCTCAAAGGTGGTTTGCGTTCCCAGCGCTTCAATGGCAACGTCGACCCCGCGTCCGCCGGTAATTCGCCTGATCTCAGCGACAACGTCGACGACGGTGTAGTCGAGCACCATGTCGGCACCCATCTTGAGCGCCGCCTGCTTGCGAATCGGATTCGATTCGACTGCCATGATGAGGCTCGCGCCCTTCAGTTTTGCTCCAGCGGTAGCGCACAGACCAATCGGGCCCTGGGCGAGAACGGCAACCGTGTCACCGATCCTGAGGTCGGCGCTCTCCGCAGCGGAGAACCCCGTGGAAGCGATGTCGGCAAGGAGGATAACCTGCTCATCATTCAGCGCGTCGGGGACCCTCGCCATATTGGCCTGCGCGAACGGCACCAGAAGATACTCGGCCTGTGCGCCATTGATGGTATTGCCGAATTTCCAGCCGCCGATCGGCTTCCCGCCGCATTGCGAAAGGCTGCCGTTGAGGCAGGACGCGCATTGGCCGCAGGGAGTGATGGCGCCAACGAGCACGCGGTCTCCGACTTCGTAGCCTGTGACTCCGGGGCCGAGTTCATGAATAACTCCAACGGCTTCGTGCCCGATGACCAGGCCAGGATTTACCGGGTATTCGCCTTTGAGAATGTGCACGTCGGTTCCGCAGATGGTGGTGAGGGTGACGCGAATCACGGCCTCGCCGTAGCCGGGCTCGGGGATCGGCACCTCTTCGACGGCAATCTGATGAGGTCCGCGAAAGACTAATGCCTTCATGAGGCCGTCGTGCTTCGCGACTTCATGCTTCTCGAGTTTTTCCATTGCAAATGCAGTAGTCATGGATTTACCTCTCTCGAAACAGATCACTCTACGCCGGGCTGCGATTTGCGCCAGTGATACAGGTCACAGCTTCGGCACATACGCGTGACCGGCGTCACAGAAAAGGGCACCCAACGGACCTAGCCTGAGAGTGGCGACAGCTTACTTCCAGGTGTCCCGCGAAAGGTGATGTGCGATGAAATGCGCCAATCCAAAATGCAATGCCGAAGGTTTGTACCTGCGAAGCGGCAGTCTGCATGCGATCGACCTGGTCGTTGCAGACGTGCGGGAATCCGGAGGAGAGACGATCAACCGGAGGATTGTGTGGTTGTGCGGCAGGTGCACCAGGCAATTCGACGTTGAGACGTGGCGTCCACCAGGTCAGCAGTTACGGCTCAGAAGCCGAGAATCAGCCTCGACCATCAGAGTCCCTTCCCGCCTGAAACAGATGAACCCTCCGGAGCAGCGCCTCGCATCATAGTTATTGAGCGGCGCCCGGCGGCAGATCCTGCCGGCCACCGCAGAATTTTCCTGAAGAGTTTTTCACATACAAATAATGCGGCCAACCTGGTGTTTGGCGTGTCAAATGTCAGTTGCACAGCCCACGCAGCGTGAGCGATGATCCACACGCAGACGTCGGAATATGTGCAGTGCGCAGCGCGGAAAAAACTTGGAATGTGGGGACAGAGATTCGCATTCTAAAAAACATAGACAGCGAGGAGTGTACTTATGAAGAAGACAGCGACTGAAGAACTGGAACACAGGCAAGCAGCGCCTCTGGCTACTCCAACCGACCTAAAAGCAGCGGCAACGAAAGACATCTCAGCAACAATGAACGCGATCCTGGCGGACGTATTCGCGCTTTACATCAAGACCAAGAACTTCCACTGGCACATGAGCGGGCCGCATTTCCGCGACTATCACCTGCTGCTCGATGACCACGGCGATCAGATTTTCGCCATGACCGACCCCATCGCAGAGCGTGTGCGCAAGATCGGCGGGCAAACGATCAAGTCGATCAAGCAGATCGCGAGCCTGCAGCGCGTTCTGGACAACGATGCAGAGTTTGTAGAGCCTTCGGACATGCTGTCTGAGCTGCGCGAGGACAACCAGACGCTCGCGGCGCGGCTGCGCGAGGCCCACGAGGTCTGCGACGACCACAACGATATCGCAACGGCGAGCCTGATCGAAGTCTGGATCGACGAGACGGAGCGGCGCACGTGGTTCCTGTTTGAAGCGACCCGCCGGGGAGACTCCAGCGGGCACTGAGAGTTGCAGCGGCAAGAGGAGCGGGAGGCACGCTTACCTCCCGCTTTTCTATTGGTCGAGAGAGAACTGCCAGGCGACGATTTTCTTCAGCGTGTCATAGGGGAGCTGGCCATTCACGACCTCGCCGACCGGCATCTGCCGGCCGTTGATGAAGAGCATCGGCGTCTCGGTCACCTCGAGATCCTGGCCGAGCTTGATGGATGCGTCGACGGGCGCCTTCGCCGCTGACGTGTAGGAACAGGAACCGATTTTGGTGGAGTCCAGGCCAATCTTTGTGACGGCGTCGGCGAGGGTCGAGTCGGAGGTCTGCGGCGTTAGGCCGTCCTGGGCGGCGAAGACGGCGTCGATGTATTTAAAGAAGGCATCGTTGCCGGCCTGCTGAGCGACGCACGTGCCGTAGGTGGCCGCCTTGTAGGCCTCGGTGTGGATCGAGGTGAGAGGGTAGTTCTCGAAAACGAAGTGCGCCTGGGGGAAATCACTGATGAGCCGCTCAATGGTCGGCTGCACGGCTTTACAGTGGGGGCACTGCATATCGGCAAACTCGACGAACTCGAACTTTTTATCGGCGGCACCCCGACTCGGGCCGTCAGCGCGCTCGCTAAGGATGCGGCGGGTATCGGCGTAGGGCGCGGCCCCGAAAGGCAGGACGTCATTGTTCGAGATGAGGTGCTTGCCGTCGGGCGTGACATCAAAGAGAAGCGTGGCGACTTGCTGCTGCGGATCGCTCTTCTGCGCGACGAGAGCTGTTACCTTGCTGACGCCGGGAGCAGGCGTCTTCTGGATAGCCTGCACCTGCCAGACGCGGTCGGTGTCGTATCCCCAGGACACGCGGAGGAAGGCCTCGACGGTTTCGCGGGTAGGCGAATCAGCGGTAAAGTTCCTTGGGTCGACGGGCGGAAACTTCGGGCCGGACGATGCGCTAGGCGCGGAGGGAATCTCAGGCTGGGTTGTGGTCTGCTGCGCGAGTGTGGGCGTGCAGGCTGCGGCGGCGAGCAGCGCAAAAGCAGCTATGGATCGGCGAACGGCAGACTGAGATGACATCAATTTCCTTTCGAGCTCGAGATTTATACCTGAACCTTGACGGCAATCGGAAAGCGGCGTCCCATTCCGAAGGCTTTGGTTGTAACTTTGAGGACCAGGGCAGCCTGCTGGCGCTTGTACTCACTGCGCTCCACAAGTTTGACGACGCGGCGCACGAGTTCGATATCCACGCCGAGCCTCGAGGAGATGTGCTCGGGCGTCTCGTAGCGCTCGACGTAAGCCTCAAGAATGGGATCGAGGACTTCATAGGGCGGCAGCGAGTCGGTGTCTTTCTGGCCGGGGCGGAGCTCGGCTGACGGCGCTTTTTCGATGATCGAGACCGGGATGATCTCGCGCTCGCGGTTGAGATGACGGGAGAGCGCGTAGACTTCGGTCTTGACGACGTCGCCGATGACGGCGAGGGCTCCAACCATGTCTCCGTAAAGCGTGCAGTAGCCCGTGGCCATCTCGCTTTTGTTGCCCGTTGTGAGAACCAGCGAGTTGAACTTGTTGGAGAGCGCCATGACAAGGTTGCCGCGAATACGCGACTGGATGTTTTCCTCAGTGATATCCGGCTGCAGGCCGGCAAAGATGGGCGCGAGTGCGCTGTTGTACTCGGCGAAAAGCGAGCTGATGGGGATGATCTCAAAGCGGATGCCGAGGTTTTCGGCAAGATGGCGGCTGTCGTCGATTGAGCCCTGCGACGAGTAGGGGCTGGGCATGCCGACGCCGAGGACATTCTCCTTGCCGAGCGCCTGGACGGCGATGGCAGCGACCAGAGCGGAGTCAATACCGCCGCTCAAAGCGACGATGGCGCGGGAGAATCCGCACTTGTGGACGTAGTCGCGCGTGCCGAGTACGAGAGCTCGGAAGATGGCCTCGTCCTCTTCTTCGGCGTTGGCGTGCAGGTCTCCGGTGAGCGACTCGGTGTCGACAAAAATGAGGTCTTCTTCAAACGATGCAGCCTGCGCGATGACCCGGCCGTCGCGGCCGATGGCGATGCTGGAGCCGTCAAAGACGAGACTATCGTTGCCGCCGACCTGATTGACCATCAAGACAGGCTTGCAATGATGCCGAGCGATGTTGGCCAGCATGTCGCGCCGCGTGCCGCGCTTGTCGCGCCAGTAGGGTGAGGCGGAGATGTTGAGAATGACCGAGCCGCCACCGCGGATCAGCTCCTCCACGGGATCGACGCTGTAAAGGCGGTTCTCCCAGAAGCTCTTGTCGTTCCAGGCGTCTTCGCAGATGGTGAGAGCCACGTGCTGGCCATCGAACGCGAAGAGCCTCTGCTTGTGCGAGGGCGCGAAGTAGCGCTGTTCGTCGAAGACGTCGTAGAACGGCAACAGCATCTTCGACTGAACGAATTCGACATGGCCGTTGCGCAGCAGCGCGGCGGAATTCATGACGTGCTTGCCGCTGCCGTGGTGGGCCGGCGTGACGTATCCGCAGATGATAGCGGTGCGGCCGCGCGCGGTGCATGCGGCAACCTGCTCGACGACCTGCCCCGCGCGAGCTACGAAGGCGGGTTTTTCGAGGAGGTCGGCGGGAGGATATCCGCAGACGGAGAGCTCGGGAAAAACGACCAGATCGGCATTTCCCTGCTCGGCGCGCCGGGTGAATTCGAGAATCTTCTGTGCGTTTCCGCAAAAGTCGCCGATGGTTGGGTTGATCTGGGCGAGCGCGATCTTCACACTTCAAGTGTAGCAACCGGGGCACTGCGGGAATCAGCTCGTGGTGCAGTTGTTAATCAGGTCGCGGATCTGCGAGGTGATGACACCGCACCCCAGAAATCCCGGCTTATCGGTGCACTGGACGGTCAACCTTTGGCCAGCCGGATCGTAATCCCACGCGATGGTGATACCGCTGCGCGAGGCGGTTCCGCTGTAACCGAAAATATTGATCCCCGAGGATTGCGCTCTCTGGATGAGGCACGCGAAGTGCTCCAGCGTGATCCCGGAGAAGGTCTGGACGTTACAGCTTGCCATACCAAACTCCTTTGAGCCCAGGGTCACTTTCTGCATGGTAATGCGTATTTTTCAAGGCCAAGGGGCCAAAGGAAAATCAATTCGGTCAGGAGCTGCGAGCCGGGGCGGGTATGCGCGGCGGAGCCTTCAGACGCGATGCGATGATGGCAGCGAGAATCAGGAGGGCTCCGGTGACGAAGAGGGCGGCGCGGAAGCTATGGGTGAGGTCGCTGGCGAGGCCCATGATGTAGGGGCCGGTGAATCCGCCGACAGCTCCGACGGAGTTGACGAAGGCGATGCCTGCGGCTGCGGCGGTTCCGCGAAGGAGAAAGGCGGGGAAAGTCCAGAAGGGTGCGACTGTTCCCCAGACGAAACCGGTGGCGAGGAAGATAGCAATAAGGGAGAGGATCGGAGTGGTGAGGGCGGCGCTGGCGATGAACGCCAAAGCGGCGACAATGAGGGAAACGGTCAGATGCCATTTGCGCTCACCGGTCAGATCGGAACTGCGGGCGACGAGCAGCATGCAGACGGCGGCGAGGATGTAAGGCACTGTGGTGAGGGCGATGACGCTGAGGTCTCCGGCCGCTGTGAGCTTTTTGACCACGATGGGCAGCCAGAGAGTGAGCGCGTAGAAGGCTACCGACATGGCGAAATAGATAGCCGCGAGGAGCCAGACGGCGAGGCTGCGGAAGGCGTGTCCGAGATGTGTGGCGTGGGCCTGGTGGGCGTGCGCGGAGACCTCTGCGACGAGCCATTCGCGCTCGGAAGGCGAGAGCCAGTGGGCCTCCTCGGGGCTGTCGGTGAGAACGAAGAAGGTGGCAATGCCGAGGATGATGGATGGCGTGCCTTCGCCCAGGAAGAGCCACTTCCATCCAGCGAGGTGAGCAAGGCCGTCGAGGCGCAAGAGCAACGTGGAGACGGGCGCGCCGATGATTCCGGCGGCAGGCGCGGCGGTGATGAAGAGAGCGAAGGCGCGAGCGCGGTGCGCGGCGGGAAACCAGCGGGTGAGGCAAAGGATGATGCCGGGGAAGAATCCGGCCTCGGCTACTCCGAGGAGAAAGCGGAGCAGGTAGAAGCCAAAGGGTGAGTGGATGAGCGCCATGGCAGAGGAGACGATGCCCCAGGCGACCATGATGATGGCCATCCAACGACGCGGGCCGAGGCGCAGAAGAATGAGGTTGGCGGGGATTTCAAAGAGCGCGTAGCTGATAAAGAAGAGGCCTGCGCCTGCTCCGTAGACCGTGTCGGAGAAGCCAAGGTCGCGGCGCATGGAGAGCGCGGCGAAGCTGAGATTAACGCGATCGAGATAAGCGCAGACGTAGAGGACGAAGAGAAAGGGGATGAGTCTCCAGAAGACCCGGCGGATGATGCGGGC
>JAFAKX010000239.1 GCA_019234945.1 Silvibacterium sp. | reverse complement strand
CATGGTGCGCGAAGGCGTCGCGAGCTTCAAGCTCTTTATGGCTTATCCGAACGTGTTGATGGTGGACGACGCGACGATATTTCGGGCCCTGCAGCGAACCTCGAAGAATGGCGCACTCATTTGCATGCACGCCGAGAACGGCAGCGTCATCGACGTGATTGTCCTGAAGGCGCTGGCCGAAGGGAAGACAGCTCCGATACACCACGCGCTCACCCGGCCGACGATCGCCGAGGCTGAAGCAGTTCACCGCGCGATTGTGATGGCGCAAATCGCCGAAGTACCGGTCTACATTGTGCATCTCTCGAGCGAAGACGCACTCAACCAGGTTCGGGAGGCGCGCGACCGGGGTCTGCCGGCATTTGCCGAGACATGTCCGCAGTATCTGCTGCTGTCACTTGAAGATCAGATGAAGGGGGACAGCTTCGAAGACGCGAAGTATGTCTTCACTCCGCCGCTCCGAGAGAAGAGGAATCAGCCGAAGCTGTGGGATGGGCTGAAGCACGATCATCTGCAGGTGGTCTCGACCGATCATTGCCCATTCTGCTTTGAAGATCAGAAAGCGCTGGGCAAGGATGATTTCACCAAGATTCCGAACGGCGGCCCGGGAATCGAGAATCGGATGCAGCTGATTCATCACTACGGCGTTAATGCGGGGAAGCTGTCGATGAACCGGTTTGTGGAGATTACCTCGACGGCGCCTGCGCGGATTTTCGGGATGTATCCGAAGAAGGGCACGATCGCGCCGGGCAGCGATGCCGATATTGTGCTGTGGGACCCGAACGCCGAGCATACGATTAGCGCAGCCACTCACAACATGCGCGTCGACTACTCGATGTTCGAGGGGTTCAAGGTGCGAGGCAACGCGCGGCAGGTGTATTCGCGCGGCGAGCTGATCGTCGAAAACGGCAAACATGTTGGCAGGGCCGGCCGCGGCCAATATCTGCGTCGCGCCGCCCGCGGAGGCGCATGGCAATAGCCGAAACGCAAGTTCCGGAGCGGTCAAGCCTCTACAACTCAGATCTTGCGCCGACGTCGCCGGCGAAGCGCACGTGGGGAACCTACAACTACATTTCGTTGTGGTTCGCGATGTCGATGGAAGTGAGCACCTACATGCTCGCTTCAGGGCTGATCGCGGGCGGGATGAACTGGAAGCAGGCTATCTTCACGATTCTGCTCGGAAATCTGATCGTCCTCATCCCTCTACTACTCAATGCTCACGCAGGCGCGAAGTACGGCATTCCCTTTCCAGTCTTTGTGCGGGCGCCGTTCGGCGTGCGGGGCGCGAATGTACCGGCGATCCTGCGCGCAATTGTGGCTTGCGGCTGGTTCGGCATCCAATCCTGGATCGGTGGGCAGGCGATTCACGCGATGCTGATCGTCGTCTGGCCACAGACAGCGGCGGCGCCGTGGTCGGTGTGGGCGTGTTTCCTTGGATTCTGGGCGTTGAACATGGTTGTGATCTGGCGTGGTGTCGAGAGCATTCGGCACTTCCAGGGATTCTCGGCTCCCTTCATGCTGGTGATGTCGTTGGCTCTGCTGGTGTTCGCGCTGGTCAAAGCGGGTGGCTTCGGACCGATGCTCTCGGAGCCGAGCCGATTCCATTCGAGCCGCGAGTTTTGGCGCTTCTTCTTCCCTTCATTGACAGCAATGGTCGGGTACTGGGCAACGCTTGCGCTCAACATTCCCGATTTCACGCGATATTCGAAGTCGCAGAACTCCCAGATCGTGGGGCAGGCTTTCGGGTTGCCTGTCGCCATGACGCTGTATTCGTTTGTCGGCGTGGCGGTAACATCCGCATCCGCAGTGATATTCGGCCAGCCGATCTGGAGCCCGATCGAGCTGATGGCTCGGTTTCATCAGCCGTTGATCGCTTTATTGGCAATGATTGGATTGTTGGTCGCCACTCTAAACGTAAATGTCGCTGCTAACGTAGTGTCTCCGTCCAACGACATTTCGAATTTGTATCCACGACTGATCTCTTTTCGCGCAGGCGGCCTGATTACGGGATTTCTGGGCCTCGTCATGATGCCGTGGAAGCTGATGGCCAGTTTTCACAACTACATTTTCGAGTGGCTGGTTGGCTATTCGGCCCTTTTGGGGCCTGTCGCCGCTGTCATGATCAGCGATTATTTCCTGATTCGCGGAACCAAGCTCGATCTCGAATCGCTCTACCGTCGAGGCGGCGTCTACGAGTACCGGAATGGAATTAATCCGCGGGCGATGATTGCGCTGGCCGCCGGTGTTTTCTGCGCATTGACAGGACGTTTC
Source organism: Silvibacterium sp. (assembly GCA_019234945.1). Classification (GTDB taxonomy): domain Bacteria; phylum Acidobacteriota; class Terriglobia; order Terriglobales; family Acidobacteriaceae; genus Silvibacterium. Next base: position 6,824 of record JAFAKX010000239.1, on the reverse strand, counting down.
ATACCGGCTGTGCATTGGCTCTTCGATTATGCGTGGTTCACAGGATTTCTGGTATCAGGGACGGTATACGTGGCGTTGATGCGCCGGACGGGAACCGAATCAAAGGCATTCGCTCCCGAGAAGGCCTGACCACCCGCGGCTTTACATCGATGGGACTGCGGCGTATCGTCAGAATTGTGGTTCGGGTGGCATTCCTCGTCGAGGAAGCTGCACTGGAGAAGTTATGAGTATTACGAATTTCGGCAGCGCCAGTTCTGGCGTTCGCGCAGTCACGCCCAAAGTGACTTTCCAGACTCTACAAGAGAAAAAGCAGGCAGGCAGGCCGATCACGGCGCTGACAGCCTATGACTACGCGACTGCCCGGCTCGTCGACGAATCAGGGGTGGATCTGATCCTCGTCGGGGATTCACTGGCCATGGTGGTGATGGGTCACGAGAGCACGTTGCCGGTAACTATGGATGAGATGCTGCATCATACGCGCGCAGTCCGGCGTGCGGTCAACCGCGCTCTCGTGGTCGCGGATATGCCGTATGGGTCGTATCACGTAAGTGTGACTGAGGGAGTGGCGAACGCGGCTCGCTTCCTCAAGGAAGCTGGCGCCGCCGCTGTGAAGATCGAAGGCGGCGCATCGCGATGCGAGTTGGTAGAGCGGCTAACCGAGGCTGAGATACCTATCGTCTGCCATCTGGGCCTCACACCGCAGGCTGTGCATCGCATGGGAGGGTACAAGGTGCAGGGCAAAACACTTGCCGCGGCTGAAGAACTGGCGCGTGACGCCCGGATGCTCGAAGCGGCAGGCGCCTCGACAATTGTGCTCGAGGGCATGCCACGCGAACTGGCCGCGATCATCACCTCACAACTGCACATTCCAACGATCGGTATCGGTGCCGGTCCCGATTGCGACGGCCAAATCCTCGTCTTTCATGACCTTGTGAACCTGAGTTTCTCGCGGCCGGCGAAGTTCGTACGCCAATACGCCGACGCGGCAGCGCTGTTCCGCAATGCGATCGAGGGCTACGTACACGACGTGGAAGAGCGCTCATTCCCCGATGAGTCGGAGAGCTATCATCTGTCCAAAGAGGTGACCGATGCATTGAAGCCTCCGGCTGCGAAAGCGCGCCTGCTTGCTAAGACCTGATGAAGATCACCACAACAGTGGCTGAGACCCGTGCACTTGTGCGCGAGTTGCGCGCCGGAAAGCGAACTGTCGGATTGGTTCCAACAATGGGCGCTCTGCACGCGGGGCATCTGTCTCTTGTACGTGCGGCGCGCGCGGGGTGCGACGCGGTCGCCGTGTCCATCTTTGTCAATCCAACGCAGTTTGGCCCGAACGAAGACTTCACCCGGTATCCACGAACGTGGGAGGCGGACTGCGCACTCCTTGAGCAGGAGCACGTCGATCTCCTGTTCGCGCCCTCCGCCGCCGAAGTGTATCCGGTCGGGGCTAGCACCTTCATAGAAGTTGCGGGGGTGAGTGATCGCCTCGACGGCGCTTCGCGTCCCGGACACTTTCGCGGCGTAGCCACAGTGGTCGCCAAACTATTTCACATCATCGCACCCAATAAGGCTTACTTCGGCCAGAAGGACGCAGTCCAGGTGGCGGTGCTGCGCAAAATGGTTCGCAACCTGAATTTCGACCTGGAGCTCGTGGTTTGTCCCATCGTCCGCGACCCGGATGGGCTCGCTCTCAGTTCGCGCAATCGCTATTTGACGTCCGAGGAGCGAAAACGGGCGCTGGTTCTCAGCCGAGCGCTGCGGTGGGTCGAAGACGGAGCAGCGCGAGGAACCATGGACGCGGGTCAACTGATCCGGGGCGCACTCGCTGTTTGCTCTGAAGAGCCCGACGTTCGCGTCGATTATTGCAAAGTCGTTGATCCGGATACCCTGGAAGACGTTTCCGATATCAGTGCCGGGGCGCTCGCTGCTATTGCGGCGTTTGTCGGTACAACTCGACTCATCGATAACGTCCTGCTCCCCTCATCCGCGAATCGCTAATCAGATTTCTTTCCTGCATCTTCGTCGTGATGGTGATGCTCGTTGCTTCTGGGCTGGGCATAGGGCTTAGGCATCGAATTGCCCCGATGACACGTGCCGCATGTCACTGTCTTGTCGGCTGGCTTCGCATCAGGATCCTTAATTTGGGACATATATTTTGCGTTGATATCCCTGGTCATGGCGATCATGACGCGCGCAATCGCCTTATCAGGATTTGCATCCGAGGCGAAGTTGGTCTTAAGTGTCTTCGGATTCGCAGCGTGACAGAATTCGCACTCTACACCGAGTGCCGCAGTGTAGCTCCGCATGAGCGCGAGCAGGTCAGGAACTGCTATTTCCTTCGGTAACACCTGAAGGTTCGTGGGTTTGGGCATGGTTCGGCGTAGATGCATTTGCCGGGGCTGTGCGGATGGGCCGGGAGTCGTCTCCTGGCAGACGGCGCTCATTCTAGACGCCGCGAACAAAAGTACTCCTACGGAGAGAGCGGCGACAGAGCGAAGCATCGCATGATCCTCGGTACTTTTTCGATGGTTCGGGGAGCAGTTGACGCTCGCAGCCCATTCTTACACACAGAAAGTGAGTCTATGCTTACCACGTCACACGAAGGTTCGAAGGCCCACGTCGCATGCGGACTGTGAGGTTGGTTTGACCGAAGATCATCGCCGCTTAGACCGGCATCGATTCGTAGTTTTCTTCTTCCTCTTCGAGACCGTGACGGCGCATGAGATTAGGCAGATTCTGCGAGAAGGCTGAGCGTGGCATCACGATGTCGCACCCGGCCTCAATGGCTTTGGCTTTCAGATCACCCTGCAGATGCGAGAGGAAGCCGATGATTGAAGTCCCCTTCTTCAGCTTGGCGCGCAACTTGGGAATCAGAGTCAGTGGCTTAGCATTGCCGTTGTTAAGGTCGAAGACGATTAACGAAGGGCGATCTTCACTTTCAGTGAGCTTGCTCACAATATCTTTATCCGCCTTGACAAAAGCCACCTTGACGCCAAGCTTTCGCGACGTCTCCTGGATCTTTGCGAGAAAAAACAGGTCTTCGATGAAAAAGTAAATGCGCGTCGGCGCATCTTCTCGAATTGGGACTACAGGCTCGGCAGGCGCGTAAAGCTCATTGCCATACCCGTAACCATTACTGTTACTGTTCACATTGCCGTTGCGAAGCTCAATCGTCGAGGGAGGTGCGTCGGCAACGTTGCCATTCACAGTTCGGTAACTGTGGTCCATAGGACCTACGAAGACCTGCTGCTTTCGCTGCTTGCCTTTGCGTCGACCGCCGCCCTGATGTCCATTACCGCCTCCATTCTTCTGAAAAAAACGAATCTGACTGGAAGGCTTTCCCTTTTGACCTTGACCGGTCTGGCCGGGCTGGTTTTGTTGGTTCTGCTGGGGCGCTTGTCCGTTTGCTTGTGAAGCGGATTTGTTGCCCTTCCTTCTGCGCCGCCTTCTGCGGTGTCCCTGATTCGGTCCCTGTGGGACCTGTACATCAGGCGACTGAGCCTGAGGCTGAGGCTGGGACAGGTTCTGCTCTGTTGTCATGCATGCACTTCCTGGTGCGTTAGTGAGTGTGTGGCAGCGGATTCCGGCAGAGGCGCTGCCTCTTTGTCTCGCTCAAAAGATGCCGGAGAATCATGAGCTTGCGTCGTGAAGCCGGGGGTCGGCGCACAACACTTGTGCATCCGGGGATGACCAGCCGGCAGGACGGGCGGATTTTGCCGATCGCACTTGGGACAAATACCTTGAAACCTTCAAGCAAAACAGCGAACGTTACCATTCAACCGCGGTTCGGGCCTGCAACTGCATTCCCGCCGGGGCGGGAGACGTTGAGCGCGTCAGTTGAATTCTGTTTGACTCTCGAGAATTGCGGCGAGCCCCTTCTCCAAGGTTCGCGTCAGCCGCTCGATAGACAAAGATGATCCTACCTCAAAAGCGGTTGCATGGCAAGGGGTTCTACCTCGAAATTGGCTGCGCTTAGCAGTTACTTGGATTCGATAGCCACAAACTTCGACGTCATGACTGAACTGGCACACCCAGCCCTCTAAACTTAAGTGCGACAAAAGGAAAAGGCCACAGCAGTAAGCCGTGGCCTTTTCCGATTCACCTTCCTTATGGCCAGTCACTGGCCTCCCTGAAAAATGCCCTCTCCCCGCCCGAATGTCTTGGAGGGCTTTCTTGCTCCGGCCCGGGCTGAAACCTCGTGGGATCCCTGCTCTCGAAGGCCGGAACTTAATCGCATGGCTCTCATTTATGTGGAGAGCCTCTACGTCGCTGGCTGACAATGTAGTCAGCAATCACTGTGCCGTTCGAATGAACCAATAGAATCTTATATTTAGCCGCAAGATAACGGGAGTGAAATTCAGAATCTGGAAGGTCCTTGGAGAGATGGCTTCATAAATCCATACATTAAGCGGACTTCTGGCACCTGTTTCCTCCATGCTCGCGACCCTTCTAGCGCTGGCAGGTGGGGCAGTAGTGGGTGCCCCGCCCCCCGATCACGGTACGGCGGATCGGGGTGCCGCAGGTCAGGCAAGGCTGCCCGGTGCGCATGTACACGTAGTGGTGGAGCTGGAAGAAGCCGGCTGCCCCGTCGGCGTCCACGTAGTCGGAGACCGAGGAGCCGCCGAGCCGGATGGCGTCGCGGAGGACGGTCTGGAGCCCGGCGTGGAGGCGGGCCAGACGTTCGCGGGTCAGGCGACCTGCCATTCGCGTCGGGCGGATTCCCGCGCGGAAGAGGCTCTCGTCGGCATAGATGTTCCCTACTCCGTGGAGGAGGCGCTGGTTGAGCAGGGCGGCCTTGATCGGGAGGCGACGGTGGCGGAACAGGGCGGCGAAGTCCTCAGCGGAGATGGTGAGGGGTTCGCGGCCCGGGCCCTGGAAGCCGTCTCCAGAGCGTCCAGGCAGGTGCAGGGCGAGGCGGCCGAAGCGGCGCGCGTCCACGAACCGGAGTTCGCGGCCTGAGCTGAGGTGAAGGATCGCGTGGGTATGCGGCGGGACCGGAACGTCGGCGGTTGAGACCAGCAGACGTCCGGTCATACCGAGGTGAACGGTCCACTGCACGTTGGGGTGAACGTTCGGGTGAACGTTCGGGCGGCGGACGCTCGCGGGTTGGTCGACATTCGTGGGCTGGTCTTGCGTTGGCTGGTCCTGGCCGGAACGAATGAGGTCAAAAACGATGTGCTTGCCGACGCGGCGAACCCGGTCGATCCGGGTACCGGTGAGGGCGTCGGCCATAGGGCGGGGAGGGGTCTTGAAGGGCTCCTTGTAGCGGCTCAACCAAACCGACTCGATCACTTCAGCGCGGATGCGGTCGTTTACGCCATTGGCGACGGTTTCGACCTCCGGCAGCTCGGGCATCCAGAATTATTGTCTCAGAGATCGGGACGGTTCGTGTCCTCGGTACCCCCTCCCCCCTTAGATTCTGTTACCCGTTCATGCCAAAGGAGTTAAGCCAGACGTCAGGATTCCTGATTCTGTGACTCATTCATTCTGAACGAGTTAAGCCATACGTCTGCGGCTGTTCCTTTGTTTTGAGTGGCTTACAGCTCTTGCTTCAAAATCAACAACATAGGAGAAGTGCTTTTCCTACTATGATTTGCGGCTGCAAAGCAACACGGCCCTGACTGATTCGCGCCAAGCTTCTGTTTTGATCTCTATCTTTATTTTATCGGTTTTGAGGAAAATTCTCGGCCACGTTAAAGCAGGGATCAGGGAGAACAGGGATTAGGGATTAGGGATCAGCCGTTGGCGATTAGCCATTGCCGTAGACCGGATGGATGGGACTCAGGCGCAGGCAGGGGCCATCTACCTTTACATGGTCCACACATGGTCCACGTTCCGCGTTCACCGCTCTTCTAGTGTCAGGGCGTAGACGTCGGTGGTCGATACGTCGCGAAGCATCAGAGGTGTGTCGGTGGGATCCAGCCCAAACCAGATTCCGGTAAACGGAAAGTCCTTCAAATCGACCACTAGCTTCGCTTCCCCGCCCGCAACCGGAATGCGAAGGATGGCGAGGTCCGTTGCCAGGCTTAAAAAGTAGATCGAGCGGCTGTCTCTCGCCCACGTGGCATAGGCGAAATCGCTCTTGCTAAACAGCGTTGACCAGCGCTGGGCCTTGATATCGAAGATATAAATGGCGGGGGAGCCGAGAGAGTCGGCCTCTATGAATTGACCATCTGGAGACCAGCGTGGCGAGAACATGCCAGAGGAGCCCGCGAGCGTAGTGACCTGATGGCTGGCCAGGTCGAGGATCCGTATGAAGCTTTCGCTGCTGCTCCTAACCGTGCTGGTGGCAAAAATCATCCTGCGCCCGTCCGGCGACCAGCTTGGATCTGTCTGCTGCCCGCTGTCCTCGGGGAGAAGCCGCTGGGGGCTGCCTCCTCTGGCGGGCACGGTCCAGGCCTGCCAGCGACCTTCGGGAGACGCTGCCGTGAAGGTGATCTGGGTGCCGTCCGGTGACCAGGCAGGGTCTACAGGCCGCAAAGGCGGGCTGGTCAGTTGAACGCGGTCGCTTCCGTCCCGGTTTGCCCGCCACAGAATTCCGTCCGGGTAAGAGACATAGGCCACAGACTCTCCGTCTTTGGAAAAGGAAATCATATCGGCGGAGATGCCGCCGAGAAAGGGCTGAAACTGATCGGTTTTGGGGTCTAGACGAACCAGTTCGCCCCTCTTTGTTGAACCGGTGGCGTAAATTTTCTTTCCGTCCTTGCTTAAAACCAGAGGGGTCCATTTGATTGGGCCAGAGGTCAGTAGGATCGGGTCCTTCGCTGGGCGCCGAAAAAGCCCGCGCCGCTCCTCGAGAGCGTAGATTTGGGCTTCGAGAGAGTAGG
>JAFAKX010000062.1 GCA_019234945.1 Silvibacterium sp. | reverse complement strand
TCCGCTTCTGACATGGCCGAGCGCGAGTACTGGCATGCATACCAGGGAGCTTACGAAGACATGATCCGCAATACCGCGAGCAAGGAGAGTCCCTGGTACGTGGTACCAGCCGACAACAAATGGTTCTCTCGGGTGGTTGTTGCTGCGGCGGTTATCGACACTCTGGCAGGTCTCGACCTCTCCTACCCGCGTGTTGACCAAGCGAAATTAACGGAGATCGCGAATGCCAGGAAGGCCCTGATGAGGTCGGAGCACCGCGGTCGCCTCGACAAACACGCCCGAGGCGACTCTCATGTTCGATGAACGATGACGACAGAAGCCCTCAACCCAAACACCGCGAGCCCATGGTGGAAGTCCCTGCCGATCATGCCTCAGGGCGTAGATCCTGGTAACGGATCAAGCAACCATGAATTCAACTTCATGGCCACCGACGCAACTATAGTGTTTTTCGGAAAGACATCCACGTCGGCCTCGCCGTAGTACAGCCGTAAGAATACAAAATCCCCTGTTCTTTAAGGGGACTTTCTATTTTCTCTGAATGTCTCTGGTCCTGGAACTAGGTCATGGCGGAGAGAGAGGGATTCGAACCCTCGATAGAGCTTTACAACCCTATAACGGTTTAGCAAACCGCCGCCTTCAGCCTCTCGGCCATCTCTCCGGCTGTCTCCAGCCAGTATATAGGATTCGCGACGCGTGCCAACCCCAATCGGGGCCGCCCTCCCCTCCATTCCCGCTGTTTGCGGAAATTTTCGCCACAACCATTGCTCCCGCCATTTTCCGCCGCATCGTACTTAACGATGGGTACCGAGCGCCGTGTTCCGCATCTCCGCGCGCTGCTGATAGCCCAGCAAGCAAAATTCAGATAACGAAGGTTCTCCCAATGACAAGCACTAGCGATTGGAACAACACGAGCAGCGTTACTGTCGTCGCATACTTCTCAAGCGACGAGGATGCGCAGAACGCTATCAATGAACTGGTCGATGAAGGTTTTCCCGTGGATGAGATCGGCGCCGTATTTCACAGCCGTGGCGGGGCTGCTGGCGCCGGGTCCGAGGCAGGAACCACCTCATCGCCCACCCGCTCCCATCATGATGAAATGACGCAATTCGGTTCCACGGGTTCTGCGGCCGGTACAGCCGGAGCCGAGTCGAACACCAGCGGCGTCACGCCTGCGGGCCTCTCCACGGGCATGGGTACCGGTTTCACCGGACCCCAGCGTCCCGGGCCGATCCCCGGCTCTGAGATCCCGAGCAGCATTCCCTCAGAGCTGCCCAGCGGTCTCGAATCCTCAGACAAGCCTCCCGTCTACGGACAGACGCAACCCGATCTGGACGCCTCGTACGCAGGGGGCGGGCTCACCGTGTCTCCCGCTTCCACCGAGTACGACCGGGCGCGGGAAGCGTCAAGCGAGCGGTGCACCAGCTCAGGCGAGTCCTGGTGGGACAAGGTGAAGCACCTCTTCTCTGGAGATACCGGTAAAAAGCGCAAGCCTCGGTCTGACAAGGGCGCAGCGAGCTTCGGGACGGGTGAACGGCAGCTCGGAGTCGCGAGCGAGTACGACTACCCCTACTCCGGATCAGCGTTCGAAAGCTCGTTCTGCAGCATGGGGATTCCGGAGTCCCGCTCGCGGCGACTCGCCAGTTTCATCCGTCGCGGCGGGGCCATCGTAACTGTAGTTACGGAATCGCGACAGGCGGAGGCCGAAAGGATTCTCGAGAGAAACCATGGCAGGATCAAAGAAGAATCCGAGTCACTCGCTCAGGACGAAAGCTGGGGCACCGGCTCCGAAGCTTCTCGCGTTCAGGTCTTCGGACGCGTGCAGCGCGTCTATCCCGGCTACATCTCCTCGGAGCCTGGCTACATCTCTTCCGATCAGCCGGCTCGCTCTTCAGATCAGCCGACCCGCAAGGCTTCATGACCATCAGCACCGGGACTCGCATTCGCAGCGGGTTCTGGTGCCCATCTCGCGGGGCCTGATTTTTCATCGAGTCTCCCTCGATTTCGCTGTAATCTAAAAAGCTGGAGAACACTGAGGTCACACGGCTACTAAAATCCGCCCTGCGAAATTCGAAGCCGTCCCGAACTTTGCGCCTACTGCCACTCGCCGCAGCTACTTACTTCATGGTTTCCGGCGGCCCCTACGGAATCGAAGACATACTCGGCGGTGCTGGCTATCTCAAAGCTCTGGCCATCCTGATCCTGCTCCCCTTCATCTGGAGCTTCCCCACGGCACTCATGATCGGCGAGCTGGCCAGCGCCATTCCAGACGAGGGCGGCTTCTATGTCTGGGTGCGACGCGCTCTCGGGCCGTTCTGGGGATACCAGGAAGCGTGGCTCTCGCTTACAGCCAGCATCTTTGACATGGCTATCTACCCCACGATCTTCGTGCTCTACCTCAGCAAGCTATTCCCCGCCTGGACCGCGGGCCCGCGCGGCACCCTGTGGGAGCTGGCCCTCATCTCGATCTGTTGCCTCTGGAACCTGCGCGGAGCTCCGGCGGTTGGCGAGGGCTCGATCGCGCTGTTCGCCGCGCTCCTGGCGCCATTCGCCGTTTTGGTTGGAGCCGCCGTATGGCACGGCTGGCATCTGCACTCGAATGCGGCATGGACCTCGGTCCCGACCGGTGGTGAAGGCCTCTCCACCGCTATGCTTGTAGCGCTGTGGAACTACATGGGATGGGACAACGCCTCAACGGTGGCGAAAGAAGTCGAAAATCCGCAGCGGAACTACCCCCGCGCCATGCTGCTGAGCGCAGCCGTAGTCGCTCTGAGTTATGTGATTCCGATTGCCGCCGTCGGCTTCGCCGGCATGGAAGTCGCGCAATTCACGACCGGCTCCTGGACCGACGCCGCAAGCACTCTTGCTAGCCCATGGCTGGGCATTGCCATTGTTCTCGGTGGCACCGTCACCGGCCTCGGCATGTTCAATGCCCTCACGATGTCCTACGCGCGCGTGCCGATGGTCATGGCCGAAGATGGCCTGCTTCCCTCCGCGCTGGCCCGTCGCAACCGCAAGGGAGTGCCCTGGGTTGCTTTGCTCGTCTGCGGCACGGCGTGGGCCCTCGCGCTGCAGTTCAGCTTCGAGCGGCTGATTTCAATCGACCTGATGCTCTACGGCGCGAGCCTCATCCTCGAGTTCGTCGCGCTGGTCGTCCTGCGATTCCGCGAGCCCAACCTGGCGCGCCCGTTCCGCGCGGGAAACCTTGCGATGGCAATAGCCATCGGAGTAATGCCGACGGCTCTTATCGTTTACGCCGCATTTTCCGCACGCGACGAGCGCATGGCGCACATGCCGGCTCTGCTGTTCGGCTTCATCATTGCTCTGACCGGACCGATTTTCTACAGGATTTCCCGCAGTGTCTGGTCCGGCCGGCCGCTGTCAAAACAATTGCAGCCTGCTTCATCGGGCGACTGAAGCCTTAGCCGCCTTGTTCTCCTTGAAGTTTGCTGCCGACCAATTGATGCGGTCTCGCGCGTAAGCCGCGTCATGCCATCCGTGAACTTCCACACGCTTGCCCTCGAGGTCTTTGTAGATCGAGAAGAAGTGCGTGATCTCCTTGAGCATGTGTGGATAGATCTCCGAATAATTCCACACATCGGTGTATCGCGGATTGTTTTTCCCAACCGCCAGGACCTTCTCGTCGAGTTTGCCCTGATCCAACATCTCAAGCAGGCCGATCGGCCGCACCTGCATCACGCAGCCGGGAAAGCTGGGAGCATCGACCAGCACCAGCACGTCGAGCGGATCGCCGTCGTCGCTCAGAGTCGACGGAATAAAGCCGTAGTCTCCCGGATAATGCACCGGCGAGTAGAGGTTCCGGTCGAGCCGGAAGACGTGGAGCTGCTTGTCATATTCATACTTGTTGATCCCCTCGGCCGGAATCTCGATCACAGCATTGACGACTTCGGGTATTTTGTCGCCAATCGGCAGTTCCAGGTAATTCGTCATGCTTTCCCCCTCCAGCAGGGCGGTCGCGCAATCCCTTGAGCGCGTAACGTGGGTTGGTCAGAGTTTATAATCGGGCACGATGAAGGCTCATGTCTATGTAACCCTCAAGCAAACGGTTCTCGATCCGCAGGGCCAGGCGATCCACAACGCTCTTGTAAAGATGCAGTATCAGGGGATCGAAGACATTCGCCAGGGCAAATACTTTGTATTGAGGCTTGGAGACGGACTCGATGCCGCCACTGCCCGCGCCGAGGTCGAGCGCATCGCACGCGAAGTGCTTACCAACCCCGTGATCGAAGAGTACACCTTTCATATTGAAGAGTAGCAGCCTGGGCCGTCTGCGCCGGAACATTTCCAACGCGATCACGTTTTTATAATCAAGATTATGTGTGGAATTGTTGGTTACGTCGGGAGCAAGCAGGTTGTTCCCCTCATCATTGAGGGCCTTCGCAGGCTCGAATATCGCGGCTATGACTCGGCGGGCATCGCTGTAGCCCGCAATGGCGCCGGGCTCCAGCTGCGGCGCGCCCCGGGCAAGCTGCGCAACCTCGAAGAGATCATCCGCGAGCAGCCGCTCGACGGCACTTACGGCATCGGCCACACCCGCTGGGCCACCCACGGGCGCCCGACGGAAGAGAACGCGCACCCGCACCGCGATTGCAGCGGGCGCATCGTCGTCGTCCATAACGGCATCGTCGAAAACTACCTGGCGTTGAAGCACGAGCTGATTGCCGAGGGTCACAAGTTCGTAACTGAAACAGATACAGAAATCATCGCCCACCTCATCGAGCAGGAGATCGCCTCCGCTACCGATAGCGGCAAGAACTTGTCTCTTGAAGACGCTGTCCGCCGCTCGGCTCGCCGCCTGACGGGAGCTTACGCCATCAGTGTCATCTCCGCCGACGAACCGGACAAGATCGTCTCCGCCCGTAACGGGCCGCCCGTCGTCATCGGCATCGGAGAAGGGGAATACTTCGTCGCCTCGGACGTGCCTGGCATCCTCCACCATACCCGCGACTTGTACTTCCTCGGCGACGGCGACGTGGCTGTGCTCACTCCTGCGGGAGTCGAGCTCACGGATCTCGAGGGCAATCGCATCGAGCGCCCGGTGCAGCGCATTCTCTGGGACCCGATCCAGGCGGAAAAGGGCGGCTACAAACATTTCATGCTCAAGGAGATCTTCGAGCAGCCGCGCGCCATCCGCGACACCACGCTCGGGCGGATCTCGCTCGATTCGGGCAAGGTGTTTCTGAGCGAAATGCAGATCTCCGACGAGGAATTCCGCCGCGCCACGCGTATCAACATCGCCGCCTGCGGAACGAGCTGGCACGCTGCAACGGCAGGCAAGTTCATGATCGAGCGCCTCGCCCGCGTGCCCGTCGAGGTGGACTACGCGAGCGAATACCGCTACCGTGACCCCATTGCCGATCCTGCCGCGCTCGGCCTGCTCATCACGCAATCGGGAGAAACCGCCGACACGATCGCCGCACAGCGCGAAATGATCGCCAAGGGCTCGAAGACCATCGCCATCTGCAACGTCGTCGGCGCCATGATCGCGCGAGAAGCGCACGGGACCGTCTACACGCATGCAGGGCCGGAGATAGGTGTCGCCTCTACGAAGGCGTTCACAGCACAGCTCGTCGCCTTGTTCCTGTTTGCGCTTCATCTCGCGCAGAAGCGCGGCGCCGTTACCGCTGACCAAAGCCTCGCCCTGGTTGAAGCGCTGAGCCTTCTGCCCGGCAAAGTGGAAGAAGCACTGCGGACGGCAGACTGCCGATGCGAGGAGATCGCGAAGATTTACTCGAATGCACGCGATTTTCTGTATCTCGGGCGCGGAATTCACTATCCCATCGCCCTCGAAGGCGCACTCAAGCTTAAAGAGATTTCATACATCCACGCCGAGGGCTATCCGGCGGGCGAAATGAAGCATGGCCCCAACGCTCTCATCGATGAGACGCTTCCTGTTGTCGTGCTCGCGACGAAGGATGAGAGAAACCGCGACTCGGTTCTGCGATACGAGAAGACGCTGTCGAATATCCAGGAGGTTACCGCCCGCTCCGGCAAAGTCATCGCCGTGGCGATCGACGGCGACGAGCACATCAGGCAGCTTGTGGACCACGTTCTCTACATTCCGCGAGCTTCCGAGCTGCTGCTGCCGGTGCTCGATGTGGTTCCGCTCCAACTGCTTGCCTATCATATCGCTGTGCGTCGTGGATGCGACGTCGACCAGCCGCGCAACCTCGCAAAATCCGTCACTGTGGAGTAGACCTGACTGGTTTCCGGATGATGATGATGCTTCTCCTGGATCGTCGTGTTTCCCGAAACCAGAGTTGCCGCGATCGAGCATTTCGGGCAGCCAGCCCTTGAACAGGAGACTGCGCGAAAACTGATCGCGTGGAAGCGCTGTAATTCGTTCAACGAAGAAATATGGATTCATTCGTCAATTAAGGATTCTTAGAACCTTCTAAGTCTGCGGAGCGGGCCAGCGCTCCGCGTTAACCTAATTGCGCTCTTCCGCCGATACACTCAGCAGGCGACGTCTGCCGCCCCGCCGCGGCATTTGCGTCTTCGGCATCCGGAAAACGAGAGAGGCTCGCGATGTTTGCCATTATCGGAATTCTGCTGGTCTTCGGCGCAGTTATCGGCGGTTTTCTGATGGAGAAGGGCCATCTCGCTGTGCTCATCCAGCCAGCGGAGTTCCTCATCATCGTCGGCTCCGCGCTCGGCACGCTGCTGATCGCCAATCCTCTGCATACGCTGAAGAGCATCCTTGGGGGAGTGGTGAGCGTTTTCGGGAAAACCCGCTACGGCAAGCAGCGCTATGTCTCCACGCTGAAGATGATGTTCGAGTTGCTGAACAAGATCCGGCGCGCCGGCATGCTCTCGATTGAGATGGACATCGAAAAGCCGGAAGAAAGCGAGATCTTCAAGCAATATCCGGATTTCATTGCCGACCCTCACATGCGCGACTTTGTCTGCGACACGATGCGCATGGCCGTGACCGGCGGAGTGGAGGCCTTTGACCTCGATCAGATGATGGACCTCGATTTGGAAGTCCGGCACCGCTGCTCGCACCAGCCAGTTTCGGCGCTGGCCACCGCCGCCGATTCTCTGCCTGGTCTGGGCATCGTCGCCGCAGTGCTGGGTGTGGTCATCACCATGGGCGCGCTCGGCGGCCCTCCGGAGGAGATTGGTCACAAGGTGGCTGCCGCCTTGGTCGGCACCTTTCTGGGCATTCTGCTCTGTTATGGCCTGGTTGGACCTATCGGCTCGTACATGAGCAAGGTGGCCGAGGACGAGCATGCTTTTCTCTACGCGATGCGAGTCCTGATGATCTCATTCATCAAGGGAAATGCTCCGGTGCAGGCGGTCGAAATTGCCCGTCGCGCCATTCCACTGCAAGTAAGGCCGAGCTTCGACGAAGTGGAAAAAGCCTGCCGTGGAGATCAGGCGCACGAATCCGCCGCCGAGCGGCAGGTCGCGTGAGCCAAGGCCCTGGCATGGCGAAAAAGCCCATCATCCTTATCAAGAGGGTTCGTGCCCACACCGCCCATCACGGCGGATCATGGAAGGTCGCCTATGCCGACTTCGTAACCGCCATGATGGCCTTGTTCATCGTCCTGTGGCTGATGAACACCAGCGACCACGTACGCAAGGTCATCGCCGGATATTTCAACGATCCTCGCGGCAGCTCCGCGCTCACCGGTTCGGACCGCGCCGGCTCAGCGGACAATTTGCCGCTGACCCGTGAGAACATGGACCAGTTCAAGGAGCGGCTGGAAAAGGCCATCCAGCAAACCAGGCAGTTCAAGGTCCTCTCAAAGCAGATCGAGATTACTGTGACGCCGGAGGGACTGCGGATCGAGTTGCTCGAAACCAAAAACGGTACATTTTTCGATACGGGAAGCGCCACCTTGAATGACACCGGCCGCGAATTTCTCACTATGCTGGCCGGGCAGCTCAAGGATGTGCCCAACCACATCTCGATCGAGGGCCACACCGACTCCCAGCCGTACGCTAATGATGCCGGCTACAGCAACTGGGAGCTCTCCGCTGATCGCGCTAATGCGGCGCGCCGGCTCATGCAGGAAAAAGGGCTCCGCGGCAACCAAGTCTCGCAGGTGCGCGGATATGCCGATCAGCGTCTGCGCCTTCCGCAGAATCCCCTTGACCCATCGAACCGCCGCATTTCTTTAATCGTGCAGTACCTCGAAGTATCCCCGTCGCAGCCGGCGGGGAAGCCGACAGAGAATGCGGCTCCCGCGCCCTCGGAGCCCGCTTCAACGACCGGCATGGCAGGGAACGTGAGGCTGGCACCCGCACGACCGGCGGATCACTAGCTCCACAGGCAGCTCAACGTTGTTGCTTTGTTCGGTTATTCATCCTGTTTGAGCCGGTTGAAGAGCAACCCGGCCCGCCACTCGTCCTATTTCGTCTACAGGCTGCCTTACCACCGTCACCTTGGGATGCAGAATCTCCGCCAGCTCAAAGTCGTCGAAGCAGATCAGCGCTGCCTCTTCCGGTTCGCGAATGCCGCCGTGAGCCGGCTACGCGAATCGCGCGAATTTCGACCGCCGCTTTTCCCATTCTTCGGTAGAGAAGAGTCTCGGCCCAACCTCGATGAGCCGAGGCAGCATGTTAAAGACCGTCACCCGGCTCCACGGCTTGCCTGCGCGCGTCCGGAATCCCTTCTCGTTCAGGTCGCTTACCACGTTCGAGAGCGGAAAATCCTGTACCAGCAGCTCCATCATCAGCATCAGCGCGGCGTTCTCGATGGGATCCACCTCCAGCCGCTGGCAGTCATCGGAGATGCGCAGGCCGTACGGAATCTCCTCGTTATACGCGCCCTCCGTCGGAGCCTCGTGGTCCGGCAGCTCCCGCCGCCACTCGATCGACACCAGCTGCCACCCTGCCGCCATCCTCTGCTGCATGACGTCCGGACTGAACGGCCCCGAAATTACGTCGCGAATCCGCTCGAAATGCGCCATCCCGATCCCTCCGGTGAATCAGCCTACACTGCCACGATGCATTCAGGAGCAGTTTTGGGGCCAGCAAACTCTATTCAGTGACGGGGGCGCTAAACTGCAGACTCGCAAGCTGATCGGGCTTCCATGCACCGCGAGCGTCCCCGCCTGCTCAGGTGTCCACAACCGGCAATCGCTGTTCACGGACGGACATGCCTACTGGTGCCGCCGTGCCCTCTGTGTCCCCGGTGGTGAATCTTGCGCTCTTTGCGGTGAAAGAAAAACTCCAGTTCGCACAGCATCCACCAAACCATCGATGGATGCCACCCACGCAGCTCACAGGGTAGACTGTGGCTTCGAGGTAAACCGCGTGGCAGATGCACTCGCCCAGTATGTCGAGAGGGTGGTCGACCTGACCGATCCCGAAGGTAACCAGATTTACAATATGAGCCTCGACGACGCTCGCCGCGTCCTGCTCGAGCAGCCCGCCGAGGCAGTGCAGGGAATCGAAGGTTCTTTCGCCCTGCTCGCCCGCACAGGCAAGACCGTCCGCATGGCGCGCTCCCTCGACCGTCCCATGCGCTACTTTCTTGCCAAGCGCTCGGAAGGCCCTGCGCTCGTCGTCGCGCCGCGTATCGATGCCATCTACGACTGGCTCAAGTCTGAAGGGCTCGACTCACAGTTCCACCCCAGCTACACGCGCATGGTGCCCGCGCACCACGTCGTCGAACTGCAGCTCATCGGCTGCCCCGATCCCGATCCCGTCTACACGCGATTTTTTAATCCGCAGATGGGAACGCTGCCCGCCGAGCTCAATGTCATCGGAAAGGCGTATATCTCCGCGCTTGCCGAAGAGGTTTCCCGCTGGCTCCGGAGCATTCCCGGGCAAGAGCCCATCGGGGTCTGCTTCTCGGGAGGCATCGATAGCGGAAGTGTCTTCCTCGTTACCTACTACGTTTTGCGCAAGCTCGGCATGAATCCCGCGCGCCTCAAGGCGTTTACCCTCGATCTTGGAAAGGGACCGGACCTCGACCAAGCGGTCGCCTTCCTTGACCGGCTTGGCCTCTCGCTCTTCCTTGAGCCCATCGCCGCCAGCCCCTCCACGCTTGACGTTACGGAAACGATCCGCGTCACCGAGGACTACAAGCCGCTCGACATCCAGTCCGCCACCATGGCCCTGGCCCTCTGCCGCAGCATCCGGGAGCGCTACCCTGAGTGGCACTACCTCATCGACGGCGACGGCGGCGACGAAAACCTCAAGGACTACCCCATCGAGGAGAACCCCGAGCTGACCATCCGCAGCGTCATCAACAACCCCATGCTCTACCAGGAAGGCTGGGGTGTGGGCAAAATCAAGCATTCGCTCACCTACAGCGGAGGCCTCAGCCGCTCCTACACCCGCACCTACGCGCCCGCGCACCACTTCGGCTTCCGCGGATTCAGCCCCTACACCCGCCCTGCGATCATCGCCGTCGCCGAGGCTATCCCCTTCATCGAGATTACGAAGTACGACGTCGCCCGCCTTTACGAACTCAAGGGCGAGATCGTCTCCCGCGGAGTCGCTGCAGTCACCGGCCTCCAGATGCCCGTCTTTCCCAAACGACGCTTCCAGCACGGAGCCTTGCCCGCCCAAGCGATGCGGTCGCGCCTGCCGTACCGCGAAGTCGAGTATCGAAATCAGTTCCTGTCGCTGTACCAGTGAGTAGCCCGTTGCCGTCGTCTTATCCCGAAACACCTGCCACGCGCGATGAGTGGATCCTCTCGCACCGGCCGCAACGGAGTGCGCTCGGTCCCTGGCGCCCCTGGGCATTTTTCGTCGAAGACGAGTGCTCGGAGAGCGGGGAAGTAGTTCCCGTCGCCACGGTCTTCCTCACGAACTGCGAGTGTCCCTGGCGCTGCCTGATGTGCGACCTCTGGAAGAACACTCTAACGGAATCCGTCCCCGCTGGAGCTATCCCTGCTCAGATCGACTATGCTCTCGCGCATCTCCCAACAGCGCGCCAGATCAAGCTATACAACAGCGGCAGCTTCTTCGACCCCCGCGCGATTCCTGTTGAGGATTACCTGGCTATTGCCTGCCGCATCACCGGTTTCGAGCGCGTTGTAGTGGAGTGCCACCCCGCACTCATCGGAGAAAACTGCTTCCGCTTCCAGCAACTCCTGCCCGGCCGCCTCGAAGTTGCCATGGGCCTCGAAACCGTTCACCCGGAGATCCTCGAACGGCTCAACAAAAGGATGACCTTGGATCAGTTCGCCGCAGCCGCCACCCGTCTACGCGATCATGACATCGATCTTCGCGTCTTCATCCTCGTCAAACCGCCCTTCATGCGTGAAGAAGATGCGCTTGTATGGGCCCAACGCTCGCTCGACTTCGCCTTCGACTGCGGAGCGACCGCCGCAACCCTCATCCCCACCCGCGCCGGCAACGGAGCGATGGAAGAGCTTGCCTCGCTCGGCGATTTTTCTCCCCCGCGTCTGGCCACGCTGGAAGCCGCCGTCGGCTACGGAATCGGTCTCCGCCGGGGCCGGGTCTTTGCCGATCTGTGGGGCCTGAGGCCCGGAGAGGAATGCCCGGAATGCTTTCCGGGTCGAATGGCGCGCCTTCGCGAGACGAATCTGCGGCAGGCGATGTTCGATCCCGTTCACTGCACGCACGGCGGAGGGCAAAATTGACCGCCCGCCCCTACCCCGCCCGCTACGACCTCGCCATCGCCGGGTCAGGATTTTCGGGCTCGCTACTCGCCATGATTGCGCGTCGTCTCGGCCTATCCGTCGTGATGGTCGAGAAGGGAAAACACCCCCGCATCGTCATCGGAGAATCCTCGACCCCACTCACCAACCTGTTTCTCGAAGAGCTGTCGACCCATTACGATCTGCCCTCAGTACGGCCGCTCTCGAAGTGGGGCACCTGGCAGCGGACACATCCCGAAATTGCCTGCGGCCTCAAGCGCGGATTCACATTTTATCACCACGATCTTGACCATCCGCGGCGATCACCGCGCGACCGCAGCCAGCAGCTTCTTGTAGCCGCCAGCCCGCACGACGAAATCGCCGACACACACTGGTACCGTGCACACTTCGACCATTTTCTGGTTCAGGAAGCGCAGAAGCTCGGCGTCGACTACCTCGATGAAACCCATCTGACCGGATTCAGCGAATCAAATAGTGGAGTGACGCTTGATGGCACACGTCACGGCAGAAGCTTTTCAATTTCCGCAAAGTTCGTCGTTGACGCTTCCGGCCCGCGCGGCTTTCTGCATCGCGCTCTCGGCCTGGGCGAATTGGAATTGCCCGGCTTTCCGCCCACCAAGGCCCTCTACAGTCACTTTGAAGGTGTCCGACGGCTGCAGGATTTGTATCCAATGCCCAACGGCCAGTTGCCGTATCCGGTCGATGATGCGGCCGTTCACCACGTTTTCGATGGGGGATGGATCTGGGTCCTCCAGTTCAACAACGGAGTCACCAGCGCCGGCATCGCCGCTACCGATGAGTTTGCTGAAGAGTACCGCTTCGCCGACGGAGCTCTTGCCTGGCAGCGCATCCTGAGCCGGATCCAGGCGCTCGAGTCGCAGTTCGCCTCGGCCCGGCCCATCCGGCCGTTCACCCGCATCCCGCGCCTCGCCTTTCGCAGCGGCCAGATCGTAGGCGACAGATGGGCTCTGCTGCCCTCAGCTGCCGGATTCGTCGACCCGCTCCTCTCGACTGGTTTCCCGCTGACTCTCCTCGGCGTCGCACGCCTCGCCGAGGTTTTCGAAAACGACTGGGACTCGCCCCACCTCGCGTCGCGCCTTACAGACTACGCCGCCCAGACCGACGCTGACCTGTTGGCGACAGGCCGTCTCATCGGCGCCCTTTACGCGAACATGAACAATTTTCCGGTGTTCGTCTCATTGTCGCTGCTCTACTTCGCCGCCGTCAGCTACTCCGAGGCCGCGCGCCGTCTGGGCAAACCGCACCTCGCGTCGTCGTTCCTGTTGCGCGACCATCCTGAATTTGGGCCGGCCTGCTGTCACCTGCTCAAACAGGCTCAACAGCCACTCAGTGACGAAGAATCGCACGCCCTGTCGGAAGAGATTCTTAAGGCTATTGAACCTTTTAATGTCGCCGGACTCGGTGACCCCGACCGCCGTAACTGGTACCCCGTCGATCCCGACAACCTGCTGCGTTCCGCCTCGAAACTCGACGCGACACAGAACGAGATCATGGTCCTCCTGCAGCGCTGCGGCTTCCAGCTGCAGTGAGTGACTGTGCTTCTACCATGGCTTAGGCTTTGGGATGGGATGTCCCTCCGGACAGCGCAAACCCTCCCAGCGCCAGGTTTGTATATCGGCCAACCGATCTTCTGCGGTCGCCTGAGGATTCCATTGTGCAAATAGCGGCAAGAGAAATCTACAGTCATCCACTTCGCAGCCCAGAGTGTTTACCAGAATCGTATCCTCATTCTGAGCTTCCGCCTCATGCTCCTCGCCCAGCAGGTCGTTTTCGGCATGTCTGAACTGCAGAAAATATCGTCTTACGCTCTTACAGCTTCGACACGCTATGCCCACGGCAAACGAATCGTTGGGCTGTTCATCCGGAATCGCAAATGGCCGCTCAAGCGTATGCGCTGCGAGCAGCATGCTCGAACCGCAACTCGTGCAGTGAATCAGGATCTGTGGCGCCATGGCGCCGAGAATTATACGTGCTATCTGTCGATGGTAGTCCGTGAAACATGTTGTTTGCCTTCATGGAGTGCGCGAAAGGGCCGTTTGTTTTGGAGTGGCAGCGTGTGCGTCAGGTGGCGTGAACATGATCGGGTGAGCCGAGATCACACCCTTGCCCTCCTGGACGGTAATGAACTGGTTCGGCTTCAGGTCGGGCATTGAATCCTTGTGACCGCTCGGCCAGACGATCTGCAGGTTTACCGTCTTGTCACCTTCCGGCTTCCCAAGCCCGAAGGTGACCGGAAGCTCGCTTTGCGAGAGGTAGCTCGACCCCGAGTGGACCATCGCAAACTGCTCCATCCCCTTGTTGGTGCGGAGCGTGATCTTCGCTCCAATACCGTCGCGATTCGACCTCGTTCCGACCGTCTTCACCCGAAGCATGTCGTTCTGGTTGCCGTTGTCGTTCCGGAAGAGCCGTGCCGGACCATTGTTGACCGTCATTAGCAGATCAAGGTCGCCGTCCAGGTCGATGTCCGCATACGCGACCCCCCGGGCGACCACTGGCTTGCGCAGGGCTGCCCCAAGTCTCGCCGTTACGTCTTCGAACTTTCCATTGCCCTTGTTGCGAAACACAAACGGAGGTTCTTCGTAATGCAGCGTAGGTTGCAGCACGCTGATGTCGTCTGCAACGTGGCCATTGGCCGCGAAGATATCCAACCATCCGTCGAGGTCGTAGTCGAAAAACAGTGCGCCGAAGGTCAGCGACCGCAGCGACGGCTCGCTGATGCTCGACGAAGCCGAATCATCGGTGAACAGCCCCGATCCGTCGTTGCGATACAGGGCCAATCCCTCATTGGTGAAGTTCCCAATGATCAAGCCTTGCTTTCTCGAGTGATCGAAGTCTCCCGCATCCACACCCATGCCGGCCCGCGTCGTCCCGGACTCGCCGTATGCTACTCCCGAGATGACCGCCTGATCGGTAAAGGTCCCATCGTGGTTGTTGTGGTAGAGCTTGTTCGGCTGCGTATCGTTGGCGACGAACAGGTCCATCCAGCCGTCATTGTCGTAGTCGAGCATGGCAATACCCAGCGACTTGCTGGACGGATCGTAGAGCCCGGCCCGCTTGGTGACGTTCTCAAATACGCCATTGCCCTTGTTGTGAAAGAGTGTTGCGCTCTGGCCTTTGTAGAGCTGCGGCGTGCAGTAAGACTTGTTCTTGTTGTCGAGCGAGCAGTACTGGTCGGTTGCCTCCGACCACTCGACATAGTGCGAGACGAAGAGGTCCAGCTTCCCGTCGTTGTCGTAATCGAACCAGATGGCGCTGGTCGAGAATCCGGGATCGCTGACGCCAGCTTTCGCCGTCACGTCGGCGAACCTGCCGTTGCCGAGGTTACGAAAGAGGTGATTGTTACCGACGGCGGTGATGTAGATGTCATCGTAGCCATCGTTATCGAAGTCTCCGACGGCGCAGCCCATGCCGTATATCTCAACAGCCAAACCGGCCTCGCGAGTTACATCAGTGAATGTCCCGTCGTGGTTGTTGCGGTAAAGCGCGGGATACGACTTGCGCGACTTGTGGTCGGGCCAGTCGGTCGAGTTCACGATCAGGATGTCCTGATAGCCATCGTTGTCGTAGTCGATGAAGCAGGCACCGCTGCCCATCGTCTCCGGCAGCAGCTTCTTTCCGAAGGCTCCGTTGTTGTGCTTGAAGTTGATGCCGGCTTGGGCCGTTACATCTGTGAATGCAATTGGTCCCGAGGGCCGCTGTGCGACCGGTGTTGCCGGAGCCGGGCTTGAGGCGGGTGGGGCCGCTGGCTGTGCGGGCTGAGCTAGGGCCGGATGATCGAGTGGATGCAATTCGTTTGGCTTTTGCTTACATCCAGTAACGGCTGCGAGAAACAGAAGGCAGCCTGTCAGCGTGATTCTTAGCTTCATGGGATTTTTTATTAGTTGCGGGATTCTTTGTGGGGGACGGTTGAGCGACATTCCTCAGGCGGCTGCAGCAGCCGCTTTCCCCCTGCGCGCGTCAAGCCACATTTCGACAAGCATTGCGACGGGCCCGACCATAAAGAGGGCGTAGAACGGAGCATAGATTACCTGGTTCAGCCGAAGGATCATCTCGACCACCGCCACCATGAACGCGACGATGCCCTGTCCTTTCTTGCTGCGGACTGTAGTCCTCGGATCGGTGATCATGAAGAAGATGAAGAGCTGATACTCAGGCCCGGTGATCGGCGCGATCTCCGACTTCCACGGAGCATGCGTCATCCACGCCCTGAGAAATGCAAGCACCAGGAACGACACCACGTAAGTTCCGGTGATGTGGAACCGCCGCAGCCGCCATATGATCGCCGCGCCGAGCGCCCAGATCACCAGCATCGGAGCGAGAAAATTCCCCCACTGAATGCTGAGACTCGCCACGAAATCGCCCGCCAGAAATAGAAGAGCTGAGATGCCGAAATTTGATGGGTTCCAGATGTGGCGGTCCTTCACGCGCAGCACATACTTTGACGTAATCGAGATCAGAGCGCAAAGCGCGAACGGCCAGTACGCAGGCGACCGAACGAGAATACCGACGCTGATGCCCGTGATGTAGGCGCTCGCAAGATGGGGCCACTTTCCCAGGAAGATCCGACCGAGGACGCATTCCGCGATAATGCTGGTCGCGATTGCAAGCAGCGTCTTCGGGTAGCTCTCGAGAATCCCGTATGACAGATGCCCGACGAGCAGGATGAGAGTAATAAATACTGGCGGGACGAAGCGGTTCTCGAGACTCAGCCAGCTTTTCCACCCGGTTTGCATGCTTGCAGCCGGTGCGGCGATTACCTGCTGGCTCATTGCGGCTCCTTCACACGATGGATTTGATCCATGGCTGGGTGGTCGATCGTCTGAACTATCCCTGAAGGCCATCGAATGACGGCCTTCTCTACCTGCGGGTCCTTGCCGAGCCCGAAATGCAACCGCCTATCATTCTGCGCGGCGAATCCGCTTCCACCGGACACTTCCTGGGCCTGTTTCTGTCCGTTCCAGTACACCGTTACTTCGGCACCGATTGCACTGCGATTACTCTTAGTGCCTTCCAGATCAAACTCAATCCACTTGTTGTCTGGATTGGCGGTGTTCTTATAGAGCAGCACTGGCCCGCGCTGGTTGGCGACGATCACATCGAGGACTCCGCGGTTCCATAAATCGGCCATGGCGACTGCACGGCCGTCGTAGGTGTCGGTGACGCCGACCGCCTGCGCCACATCGACAAATCTGCCCGCCCCATCGTTCAGCCAGACGTGCTTCTGCTGGTAGCCAGAGAGACTGCGGCCCTGCATCGCGGGCCAGTTGGCGGCGTCTCCAATGATTGTGCTGTTGCCTCCCGCCACCTTCGAGAAGTCGTACCAGTAACTGCGATTGCGATCGAGAGAAACGTAGCCGTTCGTCAGGTAAAGATCGAGCGTGCCATCGTTGTTCAGGTCGCCAAACTGCGCCCCAAAGCTCCAGCCACCCAGCTCCACCCCGAGATCGCGGGCGAGATTTTCGAATTGCAGGCTGTCTCGATTTGTCCCATCCTTGGAGACCCAAAGATTGTTGCCCTGAATCAGAACTCCCTCTTCGGAGATGTTCGAAACGTACACTGAATACCTGCCCTGATTGAGAATATCGCCGAAAGCGACGTTCATTCCGCTCTTGGGGGCAAAGCCGACCCCGGTCTCCTGTCCCGCCTCGTGGAACCGCTTGCCGTCATTGAGGTAGAGCTCTGAGACGCCGTAGTCGTTGGCAACAAACAAGTCCGGATGTCCCGTTCCGCGCAGATCGGCTGCGGAGGAAGCGAGCGCCCAGCGACGGCTGCTGATCCCCAGTTTTTCACTTACCTCCTCGAACCGGCCATTGCCCAGGTTGTGAAACAGATATTTGCGTCCGCCGTTTTTGGCGTACTCAAAACTGTCTGGCATCATGCGGGTGGTGGTGAGGTGCCAGAGGTCAACATCCTCGGGATAGTAGCCGCCAACAAACAGGTCGAGCCGTCCATCGCCGTCGTAGTCGAACCAGACAGCGGTGTTGGCGTTCATCCATTTTGGAAGCCCTGCCTGATCGCTTACGCGCGTAAATCCGTGGCCGTGATCGTTATGGTAGAGCTCGGGCCTGCCCCACTTAATCAGGAAAAGATCTTCATAGCCATCGTTGTCGTAATCGCCCCAGACTGCCCCCATCGAGACACCGGTCCCGGGCTGGTTGATGTCGGCAAGACCGAGCTCAGCGGCGACATCCTTGAACGTGCCGTCATGCATGTTGCGATAGAGTGCGTTCTTTCCACCCTCCTTGCTGGTCGTAACGTAGATGTCGGGCCAGCCGTCGCGGTCGAAATCCACGATTGAGACGGAAGCCCCCATGGAAGCGATCTGCGGCATGATGCCGTCCAGCCTGGGATCGAGCGTCGGCGCCTGGTGAACGAAATTGACGCCTGCGGCACGCGATACTTCCGTCAGATAGAACCCGTGGCGGACGAGCGCGGTGTCAGCGTTTAGCCTCATCCGGGCTGAAGCGCGCGCGGCCTCCACTCGCCGGATCGCCATCGGAGTCGCCAGCAGGCCAACAAAGAAGATCGCCAACAGAGTGCGTGCTACAGGACCGCGTTTCATCTCTCCGCCTTATTGCGCAATGCGTCTTCGAAGCCCGCCGCCGTCACATACCGCGTCTGGTAAGTCTGCCAATCTTCTGGATGACGGCGGTAAACCCACTCATCTTCCAATTTTCCGGGAGGTGTGTCGTACGTCGCTCTCTTGTGATAGGGCAAGGGCTGCACAGTCCGGGAGTAAGTCGAGTTATAGTCCCCGTCTTTGATCCAGCCATCGCCGGCGATGACGTAGTCGCGAACCCAACCGGCGGCCGGCGCAGGCGGAGCCGCAAAACGCAACGAGATTTCATCGCCGGCATTCATGATGACGTAGCGATCGTCGACACCGGCGAGCAGCTCGCGGACATCACCGTATCTCGTGTAGTAGCCTTCGAGATCACGCCAGATCTGGGTTGTGCTCATCAGCTCGTTGTAGTTCGGCGTCTCGGGCGATGAGCTGTTGGCCTGATGAATCATGGAATAGCCCCGATAATGCAGGTCTGCCGTTGAAGGAGCAAGGGGTGTGATTTTCACGGGTGCATCCGGCACGCTCTGCGCCCATTCGATCGAATCCCAATAGATCTCCAGATTGGTTCTCAGACGGATTTTGTGCGGGATACCGGGACGAAATACGCCGCTGAGGTCAATCATGCAGATTTTGTTTCTTCCGGCGGGGAAACCGAGATTCGGCCGCGCCACCACCCAGCCGCCGCGCCCGTCTGGAACTTCGAGGCTGAGCGCCCGCGCCTGCTCATGCGAGCCCTGGCTGATTGCAACGTTGATCGACGAATCGGACGGATGCACCCAGCCCTTCGCGATCAGGTATAGCGGCCCACTCCCAGGCACATTATCACCGAGATCGACCTCGACATAGTGATCTCTCGTCACCCCCTGGTATTGGCCACGGCCAAAGGTGTCGAGATAGCGGCCATCGAGGTTTCGGACTATGTCCGTCACGTCCTGGCCATTGTCGTCGAGGGCGCGCGCGATTTTGTGGGGCGTGCTTACGACGAGGATTCGGGGCTTCACGGCAGGGACGACGAACCGCTCGTCGGTGAATATCTCAGTACCGAGCGGATGATCGACGGTCATCAGCGCGAGAGAGTCGTAGTAGTAGGTCTCCCACAACTCGCCGGTGATTCGCAGATCATAGTAGCCGTCACGCGGCGCAAGCTCATCGCGCGGAATCTTGTACCACTCCTCGGTCGCCGCGATGCTTGCGGTGCCGAGATTATTGATGCGCAGGCCGATTGCCGATCCCCAGGGTACGCTGTCCTTAACGAATTCCATCCTGTTGCCGTTGTAAGCGAACAAGAACGGGCACGAGCCTTTGAGCCGCTGCTCAGTCACGACTTCCTGATCGGCCTTCAAAGCGAATTCCGCCCTTATGGACCCGTTAGGCCAGAGGATGCGCGCGACATCGACACCCGTTAGGTCGCCGAGTCCGAAATGCATCTGCGGCCCCGTAATGGGCTGCAACTGCACCAACAACCCGGAGCGAATCTCGATTTCTCCGCCAACTCCGAATGAGTTGATACGCTGGTCTCCCGTCGCCTGTTTGGCTCGTGGGCGAATGATCTGCCAGTGATAGTTCTTTGATCCGTGATTGACGGCTCGCAGCGGCTGCCCATCGCGAGATAGCCCGAGCAGGTCGAGGCGTCCGGCAGAGTTGAGGTCCGCAATGTCGAAGACGAGGGCAGATCCTGAGATGGTAATCGCCGAACCAAAGCCGCCCTTCTCATCGCTGAGCCACACCAGAGCGCGCGGAGCATGAGCATCGCTAGAAGGCGTAACGCGGCCAAGCAGCAGATCAACTGCGCCGTTGTTGTCGAGATCCTGGGCATGCAACCGCACGTCACCGGCAAGAAAATTTGAGGCATCCGGAACGCGTGTCAGCTCGCCCCGCTCCCATCCCGAGCTGTCGTCCTTGTCAGAAAGCCGGATGATCACGCCGTCAGACTGCACGGCTATGAGGTCGAGAATTCCACGATGACTTACATCGGCAGCCGTTACCGCTTTGAACTGCTTCGTTACCGGCAGCAGGGTAAGTTCGGCGAATCGTCCCGACCGCTCATTGCGGAACATTCGCAGGCTACCGGCGCCGTCGATGAATGCGGCATCGGGATTGCCGTCACCATTCAGGTCTGCCCACACAAAACCGCGCACGCCAGAGACGCCGGGAAACGTATGAATCGGTGTGAAGGTTTGGTCGCCGTTGTTCCGTAAGACGAGCGGTTCGCCCGACGGCGAACCGAGAATCAGGTCGAGGTCCCCGTCAGCCTCGATATCGACGGCCCAGCCTCCTGTATAGTGCCCGTTCACAATTGCCGCCGGCAGTTTGGTCTGCGCAGTCACGTCAGTGAATGCATCGGGGTTGTCCTGGCGGAAGAAGCGCACCCCGCCTTCGCCCACGAGCACGAGGTCAGTTTTGAAGTCGTAGTTGAAGTCAATGGGTACGATGCTCTCCGGTCGCGGTGCTGCCTTTGCAGTTCCTCCGGGAAACGCAAACGTCGCGCCGGAGGCGAGCCGCACTGTGCTTCCGTTGGCTTCGACAACGGTCGGCGCACCAGCACCGCTAAGAGAAACTGCGCCGATCCAGCTCCATGCCGTCTTGTCTGGATTCGGCAGCGCCTCGGTGGGGAACGTTATCGCGGTATCGGGGGCGGCAGGCGTGAACTTAGGGGTCTCGAGGCGAAGAAAGTGCGTGAACGGCTGTGCCTCATCGCCCGGAGCGGGCTTGATCGCCGCAAGGCTGTGCCGGAAATCCGGCAGCCGCATCAGAGCATTGCGTAGAAATGTTGTCCGCGTCGCCGCTGCTCGCGGATCGGTTCCCGCCGCTGCTGTGTCGAGCGCCGTAACCTGCTGCGCTATTTCCGGCGGCCATCCCTGGGAATGAGAGTTGATCTGGGCGACGACCTGCTTCAGCGTGGCGGAGTCGCCGCGTTTGGCGGCCACTCGGCCGAGTTCAAGCAGCGCGGCCATGTTGGCAGGCTGGGCTGCGACAATACGCTGCATCAGTTGCTGAAACTCGGCGTCGCTGTTCGGATCGCCTTGCCGCTCGATCTCCTCGGCAAGCCTGTAGGTTGCGATCAGATTGTTCGGGTTGATCTGGACAGCCTTGCGCAGATCCGCAATTGCATCGCCTGATTTGCCCCGACCCACTTCGACCAGGCCGAGTAAGTAGTAAATCTGATCGTTATTGGCGGCCAGCTCCCGTGCATGGCCCATCCGGGCTCCGGCGGCGTCGAAATTTC
Organism: Silvibacterium sp.; assembly: GCA_019234945.1. Classification (GTDB taxonomy): domain Bacteria; phylum Acidobacteriota; class Terriglobia; order Terriglobales; family Acidobacteriaceae; genus Silvibacterium. Next base: position 10,456 of record JAFAKX010000062.1, on the reverse strand, counting down.
TCTGTCGCAAAGCGAGGATTCCCCAATTGGCCCACCCGGCCGGCTCGCCGGAGACGATCTGCGTTGCGCGCCCCAGTTCTCGGTCAGCGCGCACATCGTCCCCAACTTGGAGAGCCGCGAGTCCTACGTAGAAAGCGGATACATAGCCGGCATAGGCTTTCGATGACGGATCAGGCAGACGCGAGCGGCATCCCGCTGCGATCAGAGTCGAACAAGCCAATACCCACACGAGCAACCGGGTTCGCGCGCGGCCATTGTTTCTGACGGATCTGATCTCGTGCGGCCTTCTCGTCTGCGTCTTAATTGAGGATTCTCCCGAACAAAATGAAATGTGTGGGCGGCGCGAAGCTGTGCCTGCTATTACATCGCTGTCCTCTGCGTTTGTTTTCGCGCCGCTTTGCGTCTTCCCAGCTTTGTTTTCATGGCCTTGAACCACAGCACTCCGACCCCGACGAAAGGAAGTGCGAACAGGAGCAGGTCCCAGCGGCCCAAGCCCGGCGGCGTGACCTGCACATTCGTGTCTGCTTCGCCCGTGCCTTGCTGGCTCGTGAGCAGGATGCGAATCCGCCATTCCTCTTCCTTGTCAAAGGGCACGTCGGCTTTGAACTCCACGCGATCACGCAGCTTCTCGCGCCAAGCGCCGTATGCCTTCTCCGGCAGGCGCCCGCTCACCGGCTGCACGGCAACCTGCACCTTCATATCACTGGGAACTGCGCCGCCCTTCGGTGGATCGATTACGACAAAGAAGCTGCCGAGTCCCGTATCGGGGTTCGCCCAGACCGAGACGGTGAATGGACCGATCTTGCGATCCTGCATGATCGGATATGGCGGCCCGAGGTGCGCTCGTGCGGGCAATGCCGTGCACAGAGCGAGCAGGGTCACGACAAGATAGGTGCGCCATTTCATCCTGGGTCCGGATTGGGTCTGAATCCTCATCCTCCCATCATCGTTGCGCGCATATCCATCGGTTGAGTCATCAGCCAGATCGAGGCCAGAAACAGCAGCACGCAGACGGCCGCCCAAGGCGCAAAGGCCTGGACACGGCGTGGACCTGCGTCTTCTTCTGCCAGGTGCCAGGTTATGAATAGCGAACCGGCGAGTCCGAGCAGCAGGAATCCAATCTCAAGCGGCTCGACGACGTATTTCGGAAGACCGACGAGCATCCAGCGCGGCTCGCCCAGTATCGGCCAGCCCAGGCTGGCAAACACATTTTGCGTAACCGGAACAATTGTGTATAGCCCGGTAAAGAAATGGAATCCATAGTGGGCCAGCCACATGCCGAAGCCGAGTGGGACTAATGCATACGCATAGCGCAGCACCAGCGGCAGCCATGCGCGCGTCACGCCAGCCCATTCGCGCGTCATCCATGCCGCACCGCCAAGCAGCATCGCTGGCTCAATGACCAAAAATGCAGTGAAGAGCAAGGCCAGTATCGACCCCTGGCTCTGGATATGCAGCACATGGCTGAGCCATGTCTCCACGGTATACGCAGGACTTACCATGGCGAAGGCGTTTAGCAGCGCGCCAAAGCAGAAGAGGAGTGCGAGGGCTGCGATGTCCTTGCGACGGGAGAAATATCCGACCCCCGAACGGCGTGGATCGGTCATCAATTCGGTCGCCGGCGGGCGGCTCAGAATGCCGACGTTGTCGTGTGGGCAGGCGTGAACGCAATCGAGGCAGAATGTGCAGTCCATGTTGCCAACCTTCTCGGGAAGAAACAGCGCAAGTTCGCAGCCGCGTTGCAAGACCACGAGATCTGAACCGTGGGCCCGCCGTCCGCGGATGCAGTCTTTCGTGTGACAGCCTGAGCAAACTTCGTGGTCGCGGACTGCAACTTCGAGCGGCGATACCGTCGATGCAATGAAATTGAACTGTCCGATGGGGCACAGAAACTTACAAAATGTCGCGTGCTTGAAGAGGCCGTCGATCGCGAGCACAGCAAGGAAGTATCCGGTGATGATCCATGCCGTGAGCCACGGTGAAGACCAGAGACCGAACAATTCATAGGTAAAGAGGATCAGGGCGAACAAGGCGACCGCAATCCACTTGCTTCGTAAGTGGCGTGGCCAATTGAAGCGAGGATGGATGAACCGCCGCATCACATTCCGTACCAGCATGAACGGGCACGCCATGCAGAAGAAGTTGCCCGCTATGAGAATCACCAGGACCAGCGCGCCGCGGAAATGCACCCAGGTCAGCACGGTCGCGAGGTTTTTTGGAGAAATGGTGGGGCCGAGCAGCCCGTGCAGAATCATCGCCAGACTTACCAAGAGCAGCGGAAATGCCAAAACTGTCCGCGAGTGCCTCCATCGAAAAAGCGGACCGATTACGGGCGTCCGAAGCAGATCGAAGGGCGCAGATTCGAACAAATCTTCGCTGAGATCACCTTCGAGATCGTCGTGCGGATTGGGCGAATTGGACAACGAAATAGGCAATCCCTTAGTTCTGCTGGACGCCCCTTACGTCCATCTGGTGCTCGACGCGCCGCCTATCGGCGAGTTTTATATGGAACAGCACCACCCAGTCACCAGCCATGCTGAATTCAATCAGCGCGCGATAGCTTCCGGGCACGGTTTCCCTGGCCTCCGCGAACACCGGTCTCATTCCTGGGTGCGACATATCAGCTTCTACCATGATAGCGGCGTGCGAGACTGGTTTTTGTAACGGATCAGATAACTCGATCGACACGGTCGCCGGACCTACGTGCGGTGGCTGCGGCGTAATGGCTTCCTTGACGTTGATTTCCGGAACTGCTTCGGTCGCGCGCTGACAGCCAGTTGTGAGAGCTGTGCAGATCATGGCGAGTATCACCCCGCAAAGCTGAGGGGCCGCCGCGCGGCGCCCCCCATGTTTGAGCCCTTTAATCAAATCCACTCCTCAACAGACAACCTTAGGCGGGAGCCAAGGGCCAAACTATGCGGCGCAGGCCGCGCCGTCTTCTACTTCATCCTTCGTCCACGAGCAGGTGCACGTTGCCTTTTCCGCTTCTCCCTTGGGCGGGAACATGTGATAGTACATCCCGATCACCATGGGGATGAACACGACCGAGTTGTAGAAGAGATGAAGCTCAACACGCGGAAACACCAGTTGCAGCACGCTGCACGGAACCGGCTTGCCCCAGAAATTGTGGTGTAGCGTCGCTTGAGTAATCAACAACAGGTGCTCGATGTGGTGCCAGAACTGGATCACCAGCGCCACTGTCCACCACTTCCGGCTCAGCCCTGTGAAACCCTTGCGCAGTACCCAGATACCGATCAGCATGATCAGCGCGTATGCATAGTGCAGAACTTCCGATTTGATCAGCCACGGATACCACAACCCCAAAATGCCGTTTGCCTGCGGACGTGGCCATCCCATTACCCAGATCTGGTAAGCCTGCACCAGATGTTCACCCCAATGAGCGAGGACGATCGCCATAAAGACGAAGAGAGCGCGCTCGTGCCACTGCGAATTCAACTTGTCATACAGGCTCTGATGGGCAGCGGGATTCACCGCGATGTGGGGGATGCTTGGATTGGAAGCAGCCATTTTGGAAATTACCTCGTCGCAGGCCTCAAAAACCGAACCACCTCAAGCTACTGACTCAGCGGTATCTCCGTCTTCGCTCAAAGGATCGACCCATATCTCAACCTTTTGGTTGATCTCTCAAGTTGGAGACAAAGATCAACCTTTAGTTGGTTGACCCGCGCCTGCCGCAACCATGATCTTTGCACAAGCCTGCACGAGCGGGCCAGAGAAATTCCAACGGCCGGACACCGATCCGGGCGACTGGTGTTGCACGATTTCTGGAGGCAATTTTGCGCGGATTCCTTTCCTCACTTCTCGTGCTTTGGACCACAGGGTCACTCTCAGCTTACGCTCAAGCTACTCCGTCCGCGGCCCCACCACCGTCGGTGGCGAGTCATACGGTAACGGCGTTCATCTATGAACGTGCCCGAGGCATCGGCTGGGAGTGGTTCGAAGCGCCCCCTTATGACAACTCTTATGGTTACGGCGAATCCATGCTTCGCTTCGGACTCGCGCAAAATCTCGGGCGATGGGACTGGAAGCTTGAAATCACGCAGCCCTCAATCCTCAGCGCGCCCGACTATTCCGTGAGCCCCGTCACAGCGCAAGGGCAGCTTGGCTTGGGCGCCACCTATTACGTTGCCAACGGCAACAATTCGTGGCCTGCCGCAGCATTTCTCAAGCAGGCCTTTGCGCGGTACAACTTCGCTGAAAACGGAGGTATCCGCTTCGGGCGCATCGAGTGGTTTGAAGGTGTAGAGACCAAGCCCAAGAATCCCACTCTTGCGTGGCTGCAGCCCAACCGCGTAGCGCAAAGGCTGGTCGGTAACTTCGGATTCACCAATGCCCAGCGCAGCTTTGATGGCATTGACGCGCATTACGGCGAGGGAAGCTGGCAAATTACCACCATGTTTGGACGCGCCGACCAGGGCGTCTTCAACATGAATGGCAATCCGGAACTGAACGTCGACATCCAGTACCTGGCCTTCACCAAATCCGACTGGAAAGACCGTTTCCTCTGGCGAGCTTTTGCCATTGGTTATCATGACGGCCGTACCGGTCTCACCAAAACCGACAACCGGCCGCTCGCCGTTCGCCAGGCCGACCACCGCAACATCCGCATCGGAACCTACGGCGCCGACTCCCTCACCGTCATTCCCGCCGGCTCCGGACAGTTCGACTTCGTCGGATGGGGAGCCCTGCAAAACGGGAGCTGGGGGCCGCAGGACCATCGCGCCAACGCGGCTGCCGTCGAAGGCGGATATCAGTTCCTCCACATGCCTGGCACGCCGTGGATTCGGGGCGGCTGGTGGCGCGGCAGCGGCGATAGCAATCCGAACGATGGTAAGCACGGCACCTTCTTCGAACTGTTGCCCACGCCGCGCACCTACGCCCGCACCCCGCTCTATAACCTGATGAATCTCACCGACACCTTTGTGCAGGTCATCGATCGCCCAACGAAGAAATGGGAGCTACGCAGCGACCTCCACTGGCTACAGCTCACGTCGGGACACGACCTCTGGTATCAAGGCGGCGGCGCCTACGACAACAAGGTGTTCGGATTCACCGGACGTCCTAGCAATGGTTACACCTCATTCACCAACCTCGCCGATGTCAGCTCGGATTGGCATGCGACGTCCCATCTCGACGTGAACGTCTACTATGGGCACGGGTGGGGCAAAACCGTCGTCCACAAGATCTATCCCGCCGGTCAGACTGCGCAGCTCGGCTACCTCGAGCTCGTCTACCACTGGGATGGCCCGCTCACTTCGCACCACTAACTCTGCATCAGAGAAAACTGCGGATTGCTCATCCTGAGTGCGTTCTTTGCGCGAAGGGTGGGAGACGCACCGCCTCAGGTGCTACACTCAACGGTTTTCCTGCCGATTTGAGGAGCCCCCAAATGTCGCCTGAAGCCGTCACCCTCTCCGCCTCCGCGCCGCTCACCCATCTCTCCGAAGACGAGCAGTTATTCCGCTCGTCGGTCCGCGATTTCTCTCGCGAGACCATTGGACCCCTCGTGCGCCCGATGGACGAGGAGCAGCACTTTTCCCCGGATTTGTTACCGCAGCTGTTTCAATTAGGTCTGATGGGCATCGAAATCCCCGCCGAATACGGCGGCGCCGGCGGATCATTCTTTGAAGCCGTCCTCGCGGTCGAGGAAATCTCTGCGGTCGACCCTTCCGTCGGCGTCCTTGTCGATGTGCAGAACACCCTCTGCATCAACGCTCTGCTCCGCTGGGGCACCGAGGACCAGAAGCAGCGGTACCTGTCGCGCATGGCTGCCGACACCGTTGGCGCCTACGCGTTGAGCGAAGCGGGCTCGGGGTCGGATGCATTTGCGCTGCAGGCACGGGCAGAAAAGCGCAGCGGCGAATACGTCCTCAACGGCCAGAAACTGTGGATCACCAACGCCCGCGAGGCCGGATTATTCATCGTCTTCGCCACGCTCGACCCGTCCCTCGGATACAAGGGCATCACCGCCTTCCTCGTCGAGAAGGAATTCCCCGGCTTCACGGTTGGCAAAAAGGAGGACAAGCTTGGCATCCGCGCATCCTCCACGTGCGAGCTCATACTAGAAGACTGCCGCGTGCCGGAATCCAACCTTCTCGGCGAACCTGGCAAGGGATACAAGATCGCCATCGAGACCCTCAACGAAGGCCGCATCGGTATCGGAGCGCAGATGCTCGGCCTTGCCCAAGGCGCGTGGCACCATGCCGCAAAATACGCGCAGGAGCGCCAGCAGTTCGGCAAGCCAATCGCCGAGTTCCAGGCCGTCCAGTTCGCCCTTGCTGAGATGGCCACCGAGATTGAAGCCACTCGCCTGCTCGTCTACAACGCCGCGCGCCTCAAGGATGCGAAGCTCGATTACGTCCGGGAAGCGGCTATGGCCAAGTATTTCGCCTCTCAGGTGGCCGAGCGCGTCGCCAGCCAGGCCGTTGAGATCTACGGCGGCTACGGCTTCGTGAAGGACTACCCTGTCGAGAAGTACTACCGCGACGCCAAGATCGGAAAGATCTACGAGGGTACCTCCAATATGCAGCTTGCCACCATCGGGAAGCTCGTGCTCGGCGGTACGAAACGCTGAACGGGCTTGCTGGGAGTAACCTAGGCCTGAGGGTTCTCTCGAATGAAAGCGCTTCTGCTCTCTGAATACAGCAAGCTGGATGTCACTGACGACGTGCCCCGCCCCGTACCCGGGCCGGGGGACGTGCTCATCCGCATCGCGGCCTGCGGAATCTGCGGCAGCGACGTGCACGGGTATGATGGCTCCTCCGGGCGGAGGATTCCACCGCTAGTGATGGGGCATGAGGCCGCCGGTACGGTGGCCGAGGTTGGTCAAGGTGTCCGGCAGTTCTCGCCCGGCGACCGCGTCACCTTCGACTCGACCGTCTACTGCGGTGAGTGCGAGTACTGCCGCACCGGCGATGTCAACCTGTGCGATAACCGGCAGGTCGTGGGAGTGTCCTGCGGGGATTACAGGCGGCATGGGGCCTTCGCCGAGTACGTCGTCGTGCCGGAGCGTATTGTGTACCGTCTGCCGGACTCCCTGCCCTTCTCAGAGGCCGCCATGCTTGAGGCCATCTCCGTCGGGCTGCATGCCGTTCGGGAAGCTGGACTCAAGGGTGGGGAGACGGCGCTGGTGATCGGCGCCGGCATGATCGGATTGCTCACGCTACAGGCGGCGCGGGCGGGTGGATGCTCCCGTGTGTTCGTCGCCGACATCGATCCGTCTCGGCTGGCGCTGGCCCGCGAGATGGGGGCCGACGAGGTTCTCCAAGCCTCCGGAACTGATCTCGTCGCCCAGGTCCAGCGCCTTACCGGCGGCAAGGGCGTGGACGTGGTCTTCGAGGCAGTGGGGCGCAACGAGACTGTCGCCGGCGCCATCGACAGCGTGCGCAAGGGCGGAACAGTAGTCCTGATCGGCAACATCACGCCTGAGGTGAAGCTGCCGCTGCAGAAGGTCGTCAGCCGGCAGATCCGGCTGCAGGGCACGGCGGCTTCGTCAGGCGAATATCCCGAGGCTATCGAGCTGATGCGGAGCGGCGGGATCCGAGTGGGGCCGCTCATCACGGCTGTGGCGCCGCTCGAGGATGGTCCGCAGTGGTTCGAGCGGCTGCATCGCGGTGAGCCTAATCTGATGAAGGTGGTGCTTACGCCGTTTGCTCCGGGAGAGGCTTCGTCGTGAGCGAGGACCTCTTTGACCTGAGCGGGCAGGTTGCTCTTATCACCGGGACCAGTCGCGGACTCGGGCAGTACTTCGGGCGGGCACTGGCAAGAGCGGGAGCCGATCTCATCATCACGAGCCGCAAGCGCGAGACACTCGCTGACTTCGAGGCGGAGGTCAAGGCGCTCGGGCGGCGAGCCGTGTCACTCGAGCTTGATGTGCGGGATCACAGGAGCATTCAGCGGATGGCTGAGGAGGCTCGGGCGGCGTTCGGGCAGATTCATATCCTCGTCAACAACGCGGGGTGCAACGTCCGCAAGCCAGCGCTTGAAGTCAGCTGGGACGACTGGAATCTTGTGCTCGATACGAACCTGCGCGGCAGCTTTTTTGTGGCGCAGACGATTGCGCGGGGGATGATCCCCCACCGGTATGGGCGGATCATCAACATCGGGTCGGTGACGAGCGTCGCCGGGTATGCCGGGCTGGGACCATATACGGCCAGCCGGGGCGGCATCCGACAGCTCACGATGAGCCTGGCTGATGACTGGGGGCCGCATGGGATTACGGTCAACTGCCTCGCTCCGGGGTGGTTCAAGACGGCGCAGAACCGGGTGATGTACGAGGACGCCGATTGGGTCGAGTACCTCAAGGAGCGGATTCCGCTGAAACGTCCCGGCGCGCCGAATGATCTGGATGGGGCGATCGTGTTTCTGGCCTCGGAGGCGAGCCGCTACGTGACCGGGCAGACGCTGCTCGTCGATGGCGGCATATCGACGGGCGCGATGCGGGCGACGGTTGCAAAACGGGCATAGTGGGCCCCCCTCCCCCCGGGTTTTCGGGCCGATTTTGTAAGTCATTCATCTGGCTATAGTTGTCCGGCTATTTTTGTAACCCATTCATTTCATTCGGAGTACCTGTAAGCCATTCTCACCTCGTGAGTTACGGGTGCGAGCATTGCACCCGCCTGTAAGCCATTCATTCTATTGGAGCAACTGGTAAGCCATTCTTCCCGCATAACTTATTGAGGCAAAAGCCAACTCCCGGCTGTAAGCCATTCATTTCTGGGTGCAGAGCGGCGGCTCCTTTTGCGTGCTGCGTGCAATGAAAAAGCCCGCCGAAGCGGGCCGGAGGTTCTATTTCTATTTTAGCGGGTTGGTAGAAATATTCGGCCAAGGGTAGCTGGATTGTAAGCGCATTAGCATCAATAAATTATGAGCGAACGCCACAAGCAGATATTGACAAGGAAACGGCCCGGCTACCCGGACCGCCTCCTGTGACCATTCGACGGCATAACCTGGAAACGTGACTCAGGTAAGCGTCACCCCGACAAGAAAGCCAACTCGCATCTACTGCTTCACGATCGGCGGCGGATTCCAGGTACCGTCAAGAACTGCCGCGTCCGGCCAATACACGCGTAAGAAGAGTATAAAGTTGCTCGGAGTTGCATTCGCTTGAGGTGTTTCGAGCCAGTTACAGAATTGTTTCGGATCAGAGGGCGCATCTGCCTGGATGTAGAGGTCCAGTGAGCCGTCTGCGTTCAGGCAAGCCTGATGGTTCTGCACATATGGTATGCCAATCGCGTTGTAACTCGCGGTTTTATTGTTCACGAGAAAGCCATTGCCGTCATAGAGCGTCACCGACCAGAATCCTCCAGATGTACCCCCGATACCAGAATTTACGGGTGGAATTTCGCCCGTCCGATGCAAATTCGTTTCGCGACTGAAGTGCACGACATAACGATTCGCCCCATCAAGCTTGTTTTCGTCAGCAATACCCCGGCTGTCATACGCGGCGTAGCCATACACGGCATCTTCCGGTCTGTTCGCTCCCAACGCCTTCTCTGCAACTATTGCCCTCAAAAGGTAATTGACCCCGTAGTCACCCACATCGCGCGGCACGGACCAATAATTTGTCGCAGCCGAGGCTGAAGGTGGATTTATGTTTGCGAGGAGATACTTTGCCGTCAGCACCGCCGCCTAAAGTATGATTACTTCGTTCTGCTCCAAATCGACGCAGCTAAATGGCTTCATGGCAGTAAGAAGACCCAGGTTCTTCAGCGAAGGTTCTACCAGCGCGTCGATCTTACGGGGCGGATTCGTCATCATCATCGTGGACAGCGTTTCGAAGAAGGCGCACGCGTCCATATTCTTGAGCTGCTTAATCGGCTGTGTAAACGTGTCGATCGAGGGATTTACCGGCAAATTGGAGGGCGGCTGATAGTCGCTTCTGCTACCCAGCGGTCTCAATGTCAGCCCGTCCGCAGGGTTCGCAGTGGGCTGCAGGGCGGCGTCAAGAGCCTCGATGTCGGCCGGGCTACCGTCCGTAAAGAACCGGAGTATTGACCATACAGTGTTGCTATCAAAATTGATAACTCCTGCATAGCCGGTGGTTGGTGCTGTGGTCCCGCCGGGGCCGACCAAAAGGTAATCACCTGGTTCGCTGTGCAAGCGCGAACTTGGTGACAGCCGGCTGACATTCGTCCATCCGTCCAATAGTTCGACGATGAAAAATCTTGGTCGATTTATGCCAACTACAGGCGGTAGTTGCGGGACGTGCATGATCAAGGGTCCCTTCGTGAGATTCATAAAGGAAGACGCATACAGGGTGGTAGTGCTGGGTAGCACCACGTCTTGATATGTCGAGTTGGGCAGTTGAGTGCCTATCACGATTTGATTGAGAGGCGCGCGGGTAGGGAGGCTCGGCGGAAACAACCCTGGAACAGTAGTGGCCACGCGTTCCGTCATGGCAATTGCAAGCAGGGAATAGCCATAGATATAATCG
>JAFAKX010000053.1 GCA_019234945.1 Silvibacterium sp. | reverse complement strand
CAAACGTGGCAGATCAGCTACGAGGATCCATCAACCGGCGACCTATGGATCATGGATTATCCACAGAGTGAGGCTCAAGGCGGAGGGAGCCCCCGCCTTCGTAAAGTACAGCGGTAGCCGTTACTGGTTCTTGATGATCGCCCGGGAAACACCACGAAATAGCGACTGAAGAGTCGAGAACGAACTCCGCCATCAGAAGCGGTGGCCTTCGTGCATCAGGCTGCGTGTGGTTGGCTCGCCGAGGCTCAAGTGGTGCCTGTCTTCCGAACTCAAGCATTTTACGAACGGCCTCTGCCCTCGTTTCCGGTTCGCTTGGTGAGTGTGCGCACAACGCGGCCTCCTCCACCACCGTGAGAAGGTAATCTTCCAACGCCATGCCGCTGGCCTGCGCCTGTTCGAGGAGGCTTGCTTCCACTTCGGGCTTGAGATGAAGAGTGACGGTCACGATGAATCTCTCTAGCGTTCAGTGTACTTCAGACTGCTTCTGACACATCCCTGGATGCAAGCCTCTCCCGCACAAATTCAACGAGCGCGTCGCTCATGTAGTCGGGCGGGGCGATGACGAAGCGAGGCTTCCCTTCCATCAGGTGGGCGGAGACGCCGGTCCAGTGCGGTTCGAGCTTCAGTCCGGACTCACGCAGCAGGATGGCGTCAGCGCGGTCGAGGTAGAGGCGGGCGGAGTCTTTGAAGTCGGCGGTGGCGTGGTCGAGAACAGAGAGATACAGGTCGGGGCGCAGGAACTGCAGGATGCTGTTCGATTCGAGAATGGCGTTCTCGGCGGAGGCGAGTTCCTTGCGAATACGCGGCATGGCTTCGGCGAGCATTCCCTGGCGCGTGCGGACCCAGAGTGACTTCACCGCTCCTGCAGCGAGGAATCGGGCGCTGTCGGTTCCGGTGCCGGGGTCGCGCTCGGCGCTGATAGCAACCGTGTGGTCGTCGGTCTGGCAGTCGCAGGGTGCGCCGTCCGCGGTGCAGAAGCCATGTCCATACTGCGTGATCTTGAAGGCGGTCCAGTGAAACTCAGGCAGGCGGGCGATGAGGCTGGCGACGACCGAGGTCTTGCCGATGCTGCGCGAGTGTCCACCGACGACGATGACGGCCATGGCTAGTCCTTCCCTCTATGCCTCTCGGGCTTGCGGGGCCTCTCGGGCTTGCGGGCGAGGCGAGCGAGAGTCGCAAGCTCCTTGAGGTATTGATTCAGGGGGCGAGCTGGGCGCCCCCAAAAAACGACGCCGGGGCCGTGAACTTTTTTGTGTGTGAGAACGCCGGAGCCCGAGCCGAGAATCACCTGCTCGCCGATGGTTGCGTGGTCGCCAATGCCAACCTGTCCGCCGACGACGGCGTTGTTGCCGATGCTGCTCGATCCGGAGATGCCGGTCTGCGCGGCGATGACGACATCCCTGCCGACGTGGACGTTGTGGCCGATGTGGACGAGGTTGTCGATCTTGACGCCACGCGAGATACGCGTTTCGTCGAGCGCTCCGCGGTCGATGGTGGTGTTGGCGCCGATTTCGACGGCCTCTTCTATGATGAGCTTTCCCTGCTGCGGAAACTGCGTGTATTCGCCGGTAGAGTCATCGCGGACGTAACCGAATCCGTCAGACCCCAAGACCGCGCCGGCGTGTACCACGACACGGTCGCCGAGTTCGGTTCCCGGATAGATCACTACACGCGGGTAGATGTGGCAGTTGCGGCCGATGACGACACCGCGACCGATGACAGCGCCAGCGTCGATGAATGTGTTTTCGCCGATCTTCGCTTCAGCCTCGATCACTGCATACGGGCCGACCCCGACGCGGCGGCCGAGCACGGCCGCCCCGTCGATGATGGCGGTGGAATGGATGGTGTGCTGGGACTCTTCGGGCCGGAGCAGATGCGCGGCACGGGCGAATGCCAATCGCGGATTTTTTGCGAGTAGCAGCGGCTTCAGGACATTTGCGTCCTGACCGAGGCGATGGGAGACGATAACGGCGGCGGCTGCCGAGCCGAGCGCGTCCATGAGCGTGTCCGCATCTTCGGCGAAGACAATAGAGCCCTCGGTCGCGCTCTTAGGGCTGGAGACATCGGATATGTCCTGTTCGGGCGTGTCGGCTTTGAGTTCTGCCTTCAGCAGCTCGGCTAGTTGAATGAGTCGCATAAGACCTCAGTCTTCAGAGCTCAGTATCCTTCGAGGGCTAAAGCCCGATGATTTCTCGGCCTCACTGCGGCACGGCTAAAGCCGCGCCCTGACACAAAGCGTGTTTCTCCCACGTCCGAAAATCCTGACGTGGGGCACCCAGGCCTCAGCGTCCCATTTTCAATTCTATTTGTAGACGGGAGGATCGCCTTCCGGGCGCGTCTTCCAGCGGCGATGCACCCAAAGCCACTGGTCGGGATAACGGCGGATCCAGCTTTCAATGACGGCCGTAAAGCGCGCCGTGTTTTCGATTACGTCCTGCTCGTCGTTGCCGGTCGAGACAGGATCGATCGGCTTGCCGAAATGCAGGACGTATTTTCGCTCGCTCTCCTCCCAAAGCATGAATCCAGGCAGCACGCTGGCGCCCGTCCTCAGCGCCACGCGAGCCATGCCGGAGGCAGTACATGCCATACGTCCGAAAAACGGTACAAACTCGCCCTGCGGCGGCGTCATGTTGGTGTCCATCAGAATGCCGACGGTTTCGCCCTGCCGCATGGCCGCGAGCAGGCCGCGCGCGAAGTCGTCCTTGTGCAGCACGCGATTGCCGTGCAGGCAGCGGATGCGGGTGACGAGCGCATCCACGCGCGCGTTGTCGAGACGGCGGATGACCATGCTCATCGGGTGACCCATCAGAGAGTGGTAATAACTCGAAAGCTCCCAAGCACCGAGATGACCGGTGAGGATGAGGACGCCTTTGCCGCGATCGCGGGCCGCAATATAATGCCCGAGCCCCTCATAGCGCACGAAGGAGCGCGTGTTTTCGCTCGTGTAGCCCGGCATCTGGCAGAACTCGGCCAGCAGCCAGCCGAGATTCCGGTAGAGCCCGCGCAGCGTTCGCTCGCGTTGTTCGCCAGGCATCTCAGGAAATGCGACTTCGAGGTTGGTGAGTCCGACTCGCCGGAGCCTGCCTAGGAGGCGGTAGGCCAGCCCGCCGATACCCGCGCCCACGGCACGCGCCACGCTGCGCGGTAACACGCCCAGCAGCTTCACCAGCGTCCAGACAATGGCCAACTCCAGGCGTTCTCGCATCGCGGCAGACAAAGAAATAGTGTAGGGCCTGCCGCGGACCAAAAATTCATGCCACGACAACTTTCGCGGATTATCCAATGTGCAGATAGAATCATCACCTTGAGCAAAGAGAGTAAAGAGAGGTCGCATGGATAAACACAAATCCGATGCCCTGGTCTTTTTTGGCGCCACAGGAGACCTAGCCTACAAGCAAATTTTCCCTGCCCTGCAACGGCTTGCCAAACGGGGCAAGCTCCCAGGCCCGGTCATTGGGGTCGCGAAGGCGGGCTGGAACCTCGACCAGCTTAAAGACCGTGCCAAAGACAGCTGCGACAGGTACGGCGGGATCGATCCCGAAGGGATGACCGACCTGCTGGGGCGTCTCCGCTACGTGGACGGCGATTACGCGGACGCTGACACGTTCGCGCAGGTTCGCAAGGAACTGGGCAATGCGAAGTGCCCGATACACTACCTGGCCATCCCACCTGTTCTTTTCGGGGAGGTGATCGAACAACTGCAGAAATCAGGCTGCGCTGAGGGGGCGCGCGTTGTGGTCGAGAAGCCATTCGGACACGATTTGGAGTCCGCGCGGCAGCTTAATCAGATCATTCACACGGTGTTTGATGAAGACCATGTGTTTCGCATCGACCACTACCTGGGCAAGAACGCGGTGCAGAACATGATCTTCTTTCGTTTCGCCAACTCATTCCTCGAGCCGATCTGGAATCGCCAATACATCGAGAGCGTGCAGATCACCATGTCGGAGAAATTCGGGATTCAGGGGCGCGGCGCGTTTTATGACGGCAACGGCGCAATACGCGACGTGGTGCAGAACCACCTGATGCAATTGCTAAGCAATATAGCGATGGAACCGCCGCCGTGTCCCACCGTCGAGGCGCTGCGTGATGAGCGCGTGAAGGTGCTCAAGAGTACGCACCAGATCGAGCCGGGGGACGTGGTGCTCGGGCAGTTCAAGGGCTATCACGATGAACCGGGCGTGAAACCCAACTCCCAGGTTGAGACGTTCGCGGCGCTGCGCGTCCATATCAATTCGTGGCGGTGGCGTGACGTGCCGTTCTACATCCGCACCGGCAAGCTGCTGCCAACCACCGCGACCGAGGTCATCGCGAAATTTCGGCAGACGCCGCCCGTTTTTTCCGAAAAGGTGCCGCCGCAGAACTATGTGCGATTTCGGATCAGCCCTGTCCCGCAGATCGGGATCGGTGTCTACGTGAAGGATGAGACCGAGCGGCTGAAAGGGTGCGAAACGGAGTTGCTCGCGGAACATCATTGCGGCGAAGTTTCTCTGCAGCCATACGAGGAGCTGCTGGAAGACGCGATGGAGGGTAACCAGATGTGGTTCGCACGCGAGGACTACGTCGAGCAGTCGTGGCAGCTACTCGATCCGGTGTTCAAGAACCCTCCAGCGCCTTTATCCTATAACCCAGGGACGTGGGGGCCGGATGCGGCAGCCAAGGTGGTCGACACACCGAGCGGCTGGTTCGATCCTTCCTGAAGAGCAAAAAAAGGCCCGGTGACGTGCCGGGCCTGAGACAGCTTAAGCCGCCTTGCTAATCCTGTTCCTGCGACTCGCGGAAATACTTGACCACGGTGCGCAAGAAGGGCTTCGAGGATTCAAGAGGAAGCACGTTGCCCTTGAGAATCTGATCGAATGTGTGCGGCGCTCCGTAATAGAGCTCGGTGTCGTCGGAATTCTGGCTTACCACTGTGCCATCCAGGTCGATGCCGGCAAAAACACCGCGGCTCCGCGAGTACGTGAGCAACTCGGATTTGAGCGTCAGGTTGGTCGAAGCCTGTGTGTTGCGTCCGACGGGGCCTGCGGCGGCAGCCGCATCGGCTCCGATCTTGAACTTGCTCGACAGCAGGTCCTCCATGCCGCGATCGTTCACGGCAACCAGGACAAGATCGGTATCCTGTCCCCCGATCTGGAGTCCGAACGACCCCCCCGCCATGCGGATGAATGCCGGTGCGCTCCAGCCATGGCCAGTACGGCAGGTCACCACTCCCTGGCCATATTGGCCGCCGAAGACAAAGGCTCCCTTTTTCAGGCCCGGAACCACCGCGACGCAGGTAGCCTGCTTCATGATCGAGTTGGGAATTCCCTGGTCGGGCGTGTTCATGATTTCGTTAATGATGACTCTCGAATTTTCGAGCCGCTGGTCGAGGGTGGCTTTGCCCGATGACGCGACGGCCGAGACGCTCAGCCCTACAACACACAGCAGGGGAAGGATCTTCTTCATATTTGCTTAACTCCCTTGAACGATCTAAGGTCTGTTTACTTCACCCCTATAGACCCGTCAATAACTTGGCAGATGCGGCCCTTCTCTATTTTCTGTTGGAAATCAAAGGAGCGGCGCAGCCAGCATCAGCGGGGTATCGGTTGAGATGCGACCGTCGCCGTGGGAGGTCGATTTTGGGCGGAAGAAGCAAGGGGATCAGGAACGATAAAAAAGAGGGGCTGCGGCTCAGTTTCCTTCCCCGCTAGCCCCGTTCCCCAGATCTGCGTTGTTGCTAGTAACGTTGTATCGCTATCCAAAGTAACCTGCAAGGTAACTGTGGTCCATTGGCCCAAAGTAAGCAAAGGGGATACTGAGGAGGGTTACCGGGGCTTACGCCTGATTTTCGTCTTCCCCAGCGGCGAGGGAACGGCTTGCGGCGTGGATGGAGAGCGCGATGCGGTTTTCGACTCCCACTTTGCGCATCAGGCGTGCGACATAGGCCTTGACGGTACGCTCCTCGATGCCCAGGGCTTCGGCAATCTCGCGGTTGGACCGAGCCGCCACCAACAGCCTGAGCACGGCCCGCTCCCGCTCGGTGAATTTGAAACCGTGACGCAGGACAGGTTTTTCCGAGGCGTGCAGCATGCGGTCCACAAATGACGAGAGCACGCGGCGAGGCGCCCAGATGGAGCCGTTTTTGACGACCTCAATGCACTGGCGCACCTGTTCGGGGCTCGCGGTCACTTCGAGATAGCCCTTGGCTCCGGCGCCGATGGCGCTGATGATGGTCTCGTCGTCGGTGTCGGAGCCCATGACGATGAGTTTGAGCTGAGGCCGGGCGGCCTTCAGCCGGGCCAGCAGTTCGAACGACTCGGAGGGGCTCTGAAGGCCGAGGAGCACCATCTGCAGATCCTGGCCGGCGAGGGCACCGGACGGGTCCGTGGCCACGACCTTGACACCGGAATCATTGTCGAAGACGCTCTCAAAGCCAGCCACGCGCAAGGGCTCGAAGTTGATGAGTCCAATCTGCAATCGTGGCGGGTCGTTGTTCTGCGCGGACATGAGGGCGGTCGAAATAAGATTACAGCCTGAAACTGAAAACAGTGCGAATTTTCAGTCAGGCTGCAAAGCGCCCGCCCCCATATTACAGCTTTGGCAACACGATGCCCTGTTGCTTCTGATACTTACCACGCCGGTCGGCGTAGCTGATCTCGCATGGCTCGTCGGACTGGAAAAAGATGATCTGGCAGAGGCCCTCGTTGGCGTAGATGCGCGCCGGCAGGGGCGTCGTATTTGATATCTCCAGGGTTACAAACCCTTCCCATTCGGGCTCGAACGGGGTGACGTTCACGATGATGCCGCAGCGCGCATAGGTGGACTTGCCGACGCAGATGGTGAGAATGTCGCGCGGGATTCTGAAGTACTCGATGGAGCGCGCCAGAGCGAACGAGTTCGGCGGGATAATGACGGAGTCGGCCTCAACCGACACGAACGACCGTTCATCGAAGTGCTTGGGATCGATGATGGCGCTGTTGACATTGGTAAAGATCTTGAATTCGTTCGAAACCCGGAGGTCGTATCCGTAGGAGGACAGACCAAAGGAAATCACACCTTCGCGAACCTGTTTCTCACTGAACGGTTCAATCATTTTGTGAATCAGTGCCTGCTCGCGAATCCAACGGTCGCTCTTAATCGACAAGAAAACTCCCTCGCCATGGGCCCGGCAGGCATTCCCAGCGATCCCCTGACCAGGGATATCGGAAAGAGCCGTCCGGACCATGCGGCATTATTTTAGGTGGTTCAAAACTTGCATCTTACGAGACGGATGGCGCGTTGACAATGCGCAAAAACCTTTCTAGCATCACACCAGATTCGGAAGTAGCCACAAAATCATCAGCGGTTCGGAGTGAAGGCATTGATTAAACAGGACATCATCCATCACGTGATCGAACGCACCGGTTTACCGCGTGTGAAGGCTGAGGCGGCAGTGGACACCGTTTTCGAGTCTCTCAAAAAGGCGCTGGCGAACGGCGACCGGATCGAGCTTCGCGGCTTCGGAGTCTTCAATGTGCGGCCGCGCAAGACGGGAATCGGCCGCAACCCCCGTACAGGCGCCGAGGTAAACATCTCCCCCGGGAAGGCGGTTCGTTTCAAGCCCGGCAAGGAATTGCATATCCTCGACGACCAGAAGCCAGCCCCCACGACGGAGAAATCTGCCGAGCACGCGTAAGATCTCGCGCAAGACTCTTGAAACAGCTCGGGCCGGCTCGCCGGTGCTTCACCATGGGTTTGTCTTCAGCCCGCCGCTCCGGCTTTGGTCGCCTCTTCGACCTCATCAGCCGTCCGCTCGTAGACATAGCCGCAGATAGGCATCGAGCGCAGGAGGCCACCCTTTTCATTTTCCTATTGACATTCTATAGGAGCACAGAGCAAGCTCATATAGTTATTCGATAGGAGCGCTGTGGGCTCGAAACAGACAACTCTTTTGCAGGGCACGCTGGACCTGCTTATTTTGAAGGCGCTCGGAACCGGAGAGCTTCACGGCCTCGGCATTTCCCGACGCATCGAGCAGATGACGCGCGGGACCTTCGTAGTGAAGCCGGGTTCGCTCTTCCCCGCCCTGCACCGCATGGAGGAGGCTGGCTGGCTCAGTGGGTTCTGGGGCGAATCGGAAAACAACCGTCGGGCGAAATTTTACAGGCTTACCAAGGCCGGCGATGCCCAACTCGAACATGAAACCGAACAATGGACCCGCGTCGCCACCGCCATGACGCAGGCATTGAAAGCGACATAGAGGCGAACGATGCAACTCCTGTCCCGCGTGCGCAGTGCCCTGAGAAACCTGCTTCGCAAGCGGCAGGTCGAAGCTCAGCTCGATGAGGAGCTTCGCGCGTACGCGGAGATGATGACGGACGAGAGAATTGCCGCTGGAGTGCCTGCGTCTGAGGCACGGAGAAGCGTGCTGGTGGAAATCGGCGGAGTGGAGCAGGTGAAGCAGGCGGTGCGCGACCGGCGTGCTGGGGTCAGGATCGAGCTTCTGTGGCAGGACCTGCGCTACGGCGTGCGCCAGTTGCGCCGCAACCCCGGTTTCACAGTGACAGTGCTCGCGACTCTGGCGCTTTCGATCGGCGCAAACACGGCGATCTTCTCCATTGTGAACGCGCTCATGCTCCGGAGCCTTCCCTATCCGCACGCTGAGCGCCTGGGCGTTATCTTCACGCGGATCCGGGGACCGATTACGTCGGATGAGCGGCACCACGTCAATGGAGAGCAATGGGAGCTGCTGCGGGACGAGGTTCCCGCGCTGCTTTCGGCTGTGTCGGGTGCCCGGCCCACGGGGGTCAACCTGCAGGCCGGGCCGCATGTCCAATATGTCTTCCAAGGCCGCGTCTCACAGCGCTACTTCGATGTGCTCGCGGTCCAGCCCCTGCTCGGGCGCAATTTCTCGGAAATCGAGGATCGGCCGCACGGGCCGAAGACAGCCGTCCTGAGCTATGGCCTTTGGAGAAGCGCGTTCGCGGCGAATCCGAATATCGTTGGGCAGCCCGTTCTGCTCAAAGGTGAGCCGTACACCGTTATCGGAGTGTTGCCTGAAGGCGCGACGACTCCGCTGAACGCGGATCTCTACACGGCACTGCAGCCCACGCGCGACGGCGAAGGGGGCGGCACGAACTTCGAGCTGATCACGCGACTGCGCGACGGAGCCACATGGCAGGAGGCCGATGCCCAGATCAATCGCGTATGGCTGGCCCGCTCCAGCCGATATGAATTGCATGACAAGCCCGGCGCGCAGGTCAGTTACTATACCGTTCCGCTGCAGCAAGGGCAGATTGCCACACTGCGTCCGCAAGTGCTGGCGCTCATGCTCGCCGCGGGACTGATCCTGCTGATTGCCTGCGCGAACCTGGCCGGACTCACGCTGGTACGCGTGTTGCGCCGCACGCCCGAAGTGGCCACGCGCCTTGCCCTCGGCGCATCGCACTGGCAGGTGCAACGGCAGCTGTGGATCGAAAACCTCCTCCTGGCACTGGTTGGAGGAGCGGCCGGTGTCGGGGTGGGCTTTGTGGCGCTCCGCGGATTGCTCCTGCTACTGCCGCAACATTTTCTGCCCGTGACCGGTGTGTCGCTCGACGCGCGCGTGCTGGCGTTCACGCTGCTCATTTCCGTGCTGACCAGCATGCTATTCGGCATGCTTCCGGCCCTTGCGACGCGAAGGTTCGACCTGCGCTCGGCGATCGGCACACGTATGTCTACGGACAGCGGTCATCTGGCGTTGCGGCAGGTGCTGATTGCAGGAGAAGTCGCGCTCACCGTCGTTCTGCTGACGGCTTCGGGGCTGCTGATACGCACGCTCGTTCATCTAGAGACCCTGCCGCCCGGGTTCAACCCTGCTGGCGTGATGACCGCACGCGCCTCACTCGATGAGGCGCGCTACCATGACGCGGCTGCCTTCCGCGAGCTGCTCAACGAGAGCATCGCCGCCATGCGACGGATCCCCGGCGTCGAGAATGCCGCTGTCGGCCTGAGCCTGCCGTACGAACGCGCCCTCAATGAAGGTGGACTCGTCATAAGCGACGGCAAAGAGGCTGGACAGAGCGCCATGGCGGCTGCGGTCTACGTAACACCTGATTATTTCGCCACGCTGCAGATCCCGCTCCTCGACGGGCGCGCGTTCACGGATGCGGACAGGCCAAACACGCAGCGTGTGGCCATCGTAAATCGCGCCTTTGCGCAGAAATTCTTTCACGGTGCGAATCCCATCGGCCGGCATATCGACAAAGATATGGTGATTGTCGGCATCGTCGAGAGCGTGGAGATGGCGCCGGGAATCGATCCAACCGCACCGCTTACCGGGGAAGAGACTCTGTATTTTCCAGCGGCGCAGGCCGAAAGCCGGATGCTCCCGATGATTCACGTCTGGTTCCAGCCGAGTTGGATCGTCCGTACAGCCCGCCCAGTCGAGGGGCTGACAGCGCAAATGCAGCACGCGCTGGCAAGCGTTGATCCCGACCTGCCATTCTCGGGCTTTTACAGCATGGGTGATGTGCTGGCGAAAACGCTGGCGATGCAGCGGATCGAAGTGGCGCTGCTGAGCACGATGGCGGCGCTGGCCCTGGTGCTGAGCGCTGTGGGAATCTTCGCGCTGGTTGCGAATATCGTCGCGCAGAAGTCGCGCGAGATCGGCATTCGCATCGCGCTGGGTTCGTCGATTCAGCAGGCGATGCTCCACATTGGAGCCTCCGGCGCGCGAGCCGCGTCGCTGGGCCTTATCGCCGGCCTGGTCCTGTGCACCGGAGCACTGCGCGCCATGCGGAGTGTGCTGTACGGAATCGGCGTCTACGATGCGCCGACGGTGCTGGCAGTTGTCCTGGTGCTCGCTTCTGTAACCATCGTGGCTACGATTCTGCCCACTCTGCGTATCGCGGGGATCGATCCTGCGCAGACGTTGCGAGAGGAGTAACACCCCGATCTACAGCTGCCGCGCCAGTACCAACGTGATGTCGTCGGGCTGCTCCTGGCCGCCGATCCAGGTGCGCAGGCTTTGCATGACTTGCTCGGAGATAGCTTCGAGGGGCAGGTGGCGGTGGCGGCGGACGACTTCCACCAGCCGCTCTTCGCCAAACTCGCCGAACTCGTTTTCGGGCTCGGTGACCCCGTCGCTGTAAGCGATGAGGATATCGCCGGGATAAAGCTGCTCGGTTCCCTGCTCGTAGCTCACGTTGTCGATGAGGCCAACGACGGTGCCTCCGCAGTCGAGGCGGATAAGGCTGTCGTCAGCGCGCAGCAGTAGCGGAGGCAACTGTCCGCCGGTTGAGTATACGAGGCGACGCTGTATGCCTTCGTAGTGGGCGAGGAATAGCGTCGCGTATTTTTCCGGCTGAGTGCTGCGGTAGAGATGGCGGTTGAGCAGCGCAAGGATCTTGGCCGGCTCCTCGAAGAGCTCGCCGCACTCGATTTCCTCCTCGCCGAGGTGGAAATTGCCGGGAGTGGCCATAGCCCGCGCACCTTCGCTGACCAGCTCCATGCCTGCGAAGCGGTAGGCCCGCACCGCCGAGTGGAGGGTGGCCATCAGCAGCGCTGCGGAGATCCCTTTGCCGCTGATGTCTCCCAGCGCCAGCCCGAGCCCAGAATTGCCGAAGACCAGGAAGTCGTAGTAATCGCCGCTGACCGTGCGTGCGGGATAGCAGGCCCCATGCAGCTCCAGCATGGGCAGCGAAACGTTCGACATCGGAAAGAGGTTTGCCTGCACCTCCTGGGCGATCTCCAGTTCGTTCTGCAGGCGCTCTTTCTCGCGCTGCTCCTCGAGGAGACGGTCGAGGGACGCCGCCATGCTGTTGAAAGAGTGGCCGAGCGCCGCAAGCTGGTCGTTGCGCGTTACTTTGATGCGGTGTGTGAGTTCGCCCCGGTCGATCGCCGTCGTGGCCTCATACAGGTCGCGGATCGACTGCGTGATGGTCCGGTTGAGCCGCACTGCCATGATGAAGGCCACCAGCTCCAGCACACCGAAGACAATGGCAATCGCAATCAACATGTCCTGCACCACCGCGGCGATCTTGAGCGATGTGATGAACAGCCGCTGGTAGAGCAGAGATGGCCGAGAGGTGACGTGGGTAAAGGTGGTGCGCGGCTTGCCCGTAACCCAGTCTACGGTCTCAAGGGGGGCGTAGAAGGTGACGGGGATGTCGTAGAAATGCTGAGCGTCAGGGAGTGAGCCGCCGCGCACAGATCTCCGCCGCGCTTCTTCCGCCGAGACGTCGTGCCCATTGACCGATACACCGGACTCCCCGGGCTTCGACGAGAAGGTTACCCTCTGATTCGCGCCGCCTTCCTTCGACTGGTCCGTGTCCTCCTCGATGTCCACATCGGGGACGATGGTAACCGTGCCGAGCCCGCGCGCAATCTGGCCGACGTTTTCCTTGCCCAGCGGCAGGCTGGTGATGGTGGTAACGGTGTGTCCGTAGCTCGCGTGTGAGTCGATGGCTCGCAGGAAGAGCTCCCCGTTGTCGATCACGACTCCGCTGAAGTGCCGTGAGGCCCAGCCTGGCGTGCTGGTGATGGTGGCGGAGTTCAGCCACTGGGGCTGCAGCGGCAGCGGCTTCCCGTCGGCAAAGGCCGCTATTTCCATGGCAACATGCTCATGGTCCGGAGGCACATCAGCGGCTGCCTCCGGCACGGGGACCTCGTGTATCTTCGGATCGACGTCAACTGCGTGCGCCACGTGCAGGTCTATAGCACGGTTGGCGGATGCTATATGCGCCAGCTCGGCGTTGATCTCCGCTGTTGCCGCAAAGATGGCGAACTGGCCGGAAAAGACATAGAGAAGAATCGACGCCAGCGTGGCGAACAGGACGACTGGCGTGAGCGCCATGAGCACGTAGGTGACGACCAGCCGGTTGCTGACCCTCCAGAGCAAACGCCCGAAGATATATCTCCACAGGAGTGGGATACAGAGCACGATCAGCACAAAGAGAGTCAATGCGCTGATGTCGCGGAAGAATTCGCCGGCCGCCCCGGGAAGAATGCGACCCAGCGCCAGAACGACATAGAAGATGAGGAGCCAGAACGCCAGCCGATGAAGCCGTCCCTTGGGCGGATCACGGCGCAGGCGCCGAAAGACCCGAATTTCGAAATTGCGCAATCTTCCCATCTATATCCGTGAGTGTAGCGAAGATAGGGAACAGGGAACAGGGATCAGACAGAACAGAGCGGACAAGGCATGGAAAGTCGGCTATCAGCCCGAACCTAATCCCTTAGCCCTGTTCCCTATTTTCTGCTTCCTGTCTTTCCCTCGCCTCCTCGACGTCCGCCTCGTGCGCCAGCCGCAGGGCGTGGCGAGTGGCGGACATGTGGGCTCCGGCGAGCAGGATCAGGCCGGTGAGAAAGGCCCAGATCATCAGGCTCACCGAGACGGAGAACGGGCCGTAGGCTTTCTCGAGATCAAGCCAAGGCAACGCGGAAACGTAGATGACCTTGGCCAGTTCCCAAAGCAGGCCGGTGATTACCGCCGTGGGCAGCACGGCCGCTACCGGCAACTTGCGGTTGGGCAGCACCCAGTAGATGAGAAAGAAGGCTCCGATACTGAAGATGGCCGCCGAAATCTGCAACACCGCGTGCGCCATGAGTCCGAAGACAAAGTTTTGCGTTCTGCCGAAGAACAGGAGGGACAGAAGACGATTCTGGGTGGCGGTGAAGGCGATTGAGAACAGGGCCAGGAGGCCGACCGAAACGGCCAATCCCAGCGAGATGAGCTGGTTCATGATGTAGGACCTATGCTTCTTCACTCCCCAGACGCGGTTCAGGGCGACTTCAAGTGGCAGGAAAACGCCGGTGGTCGAGATAAACAGCGTGACCAGCGAGATGATCTGGACCTTGCTGCGTGCGTGCGCCAGGATACCCATGTTCTTCACGACGAAGTCCTGATGGGCGGGCAGGAAGTAGCGCAGCATGTCGCCGAGTACTTCCTCCATGGTCGGCGAGTGGAATACCCCGTGCTCAATCGTCCACATCAGGAGGACGAACGGGAACAGGGAGAGGATCGCATTTGCCGCCACGCTGAAGGCGTAGGTGTGCACTTCGCTCTGACTCAGAAAGCGGGCCAGCGAAACCAGATTCGACCACCATCCGGAATTGGGAGGCGGCTTCGCGGTGGGATCGGCGATGGTGTCCGGCGTTGCAGCCGGCTTCAGTGTGATCATCTGGGGGTCTGATTCGATGCTACAGGATCAGATTGGGGTGATCCGGCGATCGGACGCTGCAATTCCAGGACAAGGCGAGTGGATTTGTTGGGCGCTTAGATGCGCGGGAATGGCGGATCAGAAGCCAAAACCCCACGTCCGTGAATCCGGACGTGAGGTAGCCCTGTCGAGGAAGCTATTCGGATTTTTCGAGGTGGCCGCCGAAAGCGAAGCGCATGGCAGAGAGCACCTTGTTGGCGTAGTCGGCTTCTCCGCGCGAACTGAAGCGCTCATAGAGAGCCGCGGTGAGTACGTGGGCCGGCACTGCCTCGTCGATGGCAGCCTTGACGGTCCAGCGGCCTTCGCCGGAGTCGGAGACGCGGCCGCCGAACTTGGACAGTTGCGGATCCTGTGCGAGAGCGGACGCGGTGAGGTCAAGCAACCATGAGGAGATGACGCTGCCGCGACGCCATACCTCGGTCACGTCAGCGAGATTCAACTCGTACTGGTAATGCTCGGGGTCGCGGAGCGGCGTGGTTTCAGCATCGATCTCGTGCTTCTGTTTGCCGACATTGGCGGAACGCAGAATACCCAGGCCTTCGGCGTAAGCGGCCATGATGCCGTACTCAATGCCGTTGTGGACCATCTTCACGAAATGGCCGGCGCCGTTGGGACCGCAGTGCAGGTAGCCATGCTCGGAGGTGCCGCCAAGCTTCTCGCGGCCGGGAGTGCGAGGCACATCACCCACGCCGGGAGCAATGGTGTCGAAGATGGGGTCGAGATGCTTCACGACGTCGTCTTCACCGCCGATCATCATGCAGTAACCGCGCTCGAGGCCCCAGACGCCGCCGCTGGTTCCCACGTCGACATAGTGAATTCCCTTCTCTGCGAGTTGCTTTGCGCGGCGGATATCGTCGATGTAATAGGAATTACCGCCGTCGATCAGGATGTCGTCCTTCTCGAGGTACGGAACGATTTCAGCGATGGTGTCGTCGACGACGGCGGCGGGAATCATGAGCCAGATGGCGCGCGGCTTTTTGAGCTTCTTGACCATGTCCGCGAGGCCAGAAGAGCCTGTAGCCTTGTCTTTTTCCAGGTCTTGAACCGATTGCGGCGACCTGTCATAGACCACGCACTCGTGGCCTCCCTTGAGGAGCCGTCTGACCATGTTGGCTCCCATACGCCCTAGACCTACCATTCCAAGTTGCATAGATCACCTTTCCGAGATAGTGACGCTGGTCGATTGTTCGATTAGATCCGCGTGGGCCGGAATGCGTCCGCTCCGGCCCGGAAAGCCGGAGCCAGTATAAGAGATTCGTGAGACGTGAGTACCGTTACAGCTATTCGGCGCCTTCGCCGGGTTTGGTGGGCTCCATCTGCAAAGCGTTATTGAAGCGGTTGAAGTAGTTGAAGAGGCCGATGG
>JAFAKX010000036.1 GCA_019234945.1 Silvibacterium sp. | reverse complement strand
AGTACGGAAGGAGAAACGCAACTTGCGAAGCAGTTACCTTCGTTTCATTGAAAGGAAATAATTTAGCCCTGTTTTCCAGAGCAGACACCCTAGTTTTCGTTTCACGGTAACGGACCGCTTGCTAAACTACCGGCACAGACCCCGGTTTTAGCAGCCTCACGTTGCCGATTCAACAATAATGCAGAGCCCTGTCCGGACTTGAGAAATCAAATACTAGTAATAGCGTGCTTCCTTTTAAGCACCGGAGTTCTGGGAGCCCTGTAATAGTTAGAGCATTTTCGGAAATCGTTTATCCGATAGCGCGGACCCGAATTCGACGCAGCCAGTAAGTAGCGGCGATCTGGCACCACCTTAAGGGCATACAGAGTATCTCCGAAATGCTTTCGTGGGAGACCTCATTGCATGAGATTTGACACCATACCCCGGCTCGCATCGCTCGATTGCGAGGGGAACAATCGTCTGGTTGCTTATTTTTCGATGGAAATCGCCGTTAGTCCGGCGATCCCGACCTACAGCGGTGGCCTCGGAGTTCTCGCCGGAGACACTCTCCGCGCCGCGGCCGACATGGGTCTGCCGCTGGCAGCCGTAACCTTGGCGCATCGCCAAGGCTATTTCCGGCAGATTCTCGACGCCGACGGCAATCAGACAGCCGGATCCCAGCCCTGGAGTCCGGAAAGCATCCTCGTCGGCGAGGATCCGGTCGTTACCGTAACCATTGAAGGGCGCCCCGTCGCCATCAGAGCCTGGCGTTACGACCTTGAAGGCGTCACCGGACATACCATTCCGATCTACTTCCTTGATACCAATCTCGAGCAGAACGATCCCCGCGACCGCGTCCTCACCGACCAGCTCTATGGCGGCGACGGCGATTATCGCCTCCGCCAGGAAGCCGTGCTCGGCATGGGCGGCGCTCGCATCCTTGCCGCGCTTAACTTCAAGCCGCTGGTCTATCACATGAACGAAGGCCACGCCGCTCTTCTGACGGTGGCCCTGGTCGAGCAGCAACTCAAGGGCTCCAATCTCGACAGCGCCACCGACACCGACCTCGAAGCCGTCCGTCAGCAGTGTGTCTTCACCACCCACACGCCTGTCCCCGCGGGCCATGACCGCTTCTCCGGCGAGCAGGCCCACCGCATCCTGGGCGACGAGGGTTCCCGCTTCCTCGAGCGGGTCGGTGCTTTCCACGATAAGCTCCTGAACATGACCTACCTCGCCCTGCGCTTCTCCCGCTTCGTCAACGGAGTAGCTATGCAGCATGGCATCGTCTCGCGTGAGATGTTCCCCGAGTACGACATCGAGGCCATCACCAACGGCGTCCACGCCGCTACCTGGACCTCGCCCGCCTTCCAGGCTGCCTTCGACAGCCATCTGCCTCGCTGGCGTCAGGACAATCTCGCCCTCCGCTACGCCATCAATATCCCCGAGACTGTGCTCGAAGAGGCTCACCTCGAGTCCAAGCGCGCCCTCATCGCAGCGGTAAAGGAACATTCCGGCGTCGAACTGCGGCCCGAGCTCTTCACCCTCGGCTTCGCCCGCCGCGCCGCCACCTACAAACGAGCCGACCTGCTATTCACCGAGCCCGAGCGCCTGGTCAAAATTGCTCAGAAATGCGGCGGACTCCAGATCCTGTACAGCGGCAAGGCCCACCCGGCCGACGAGCCCGGCAAAGCCAAGATCAAGCGCGTTATCGAGCTGTCCCGCGAACTCAGTTCCGAGCGGCTCAGGATCGTTTATCTCGAAAACTACGAGTGGAGCCTGGGCGCACTGCTCACAGGCGGAGTCGACCTCTGGCTCAACACCCCCAAGCGGCCTTACGAAGCCTCCGGAACCAGCGGCATGAAGGCGGCCCTCAACGGCGTCCCCAGCCTCAGTATCCTCGACGGATGGTGGATCGAGGGATGGATCGAGGGAGTAACAGGCTGGGCCATCGCCGACCACGACGAGGATGCCGGCGAAGCCCGCTCCCTCTACGCGCACCTCGAAGCGATCCTTCCGCTTTACTACAAGCAGCCCGAGCAGTGGCGCCGGATCATGCGTTCCACGATCGCCCTCAACGGTTCCTACTTCAACACCCAGCGAATGCTTGAGCAGTACGTTCAGAACGCCTACTTCCCCGAGACCCCCGTGCAGGCCTCGGCAAGCGCGCTCGAGTCCATCCTGGCCAAATAATTTGCTGACTCCGGACTATGCCCCGCTCAAGCCGTTGGCTTGAGTGGGTTAACCCGGGAGAGCCCCACCCTCGCGGAGCTAAGGTGGGAAGCTCACCCGTGTCCCACTGATATACTTAAGTGGAATATCGCCGTCATTTCCCGTCTGGAATACTTGAGCTGTCGACTAGGCATCCCCGTACCGCCGACTACCAATCCTTTGCGGTACTCGAAAGCGACAGGAGTCATCAACAGTGAGTCAGGCAACCATCGACGAACCCATACGTGTCGCCTCTCGGCGGCCGCTCTGTGTCGACCTGGACGGCACTCTTGTTAAGAGCGACACACTGATCGATTCGCTGCTGCTGCTGGTTCGCACCTATCCGCTCCACGCCCTTCGCGCGCCCCTCTGGGTCCTCGGAGGCAAGGCCGCGCTCAAAGCCCGGGTCGGCGCCCTGGTCCAGCTCGAAGCGGCCCACCTGCCTTACAACCGCGCCCTTCTGACTTATCTCACCGAACAGCACGCCGCAGGCCGCAAGCTCTACCTCACCACCGGAGCCGACACCGCCCTGGCGCACCGCATCGCCGAGCACCTCGGCATCTTCGAGGCAGTTCTCGCCAGCGACGGCGCCACCAACCTCATAGGAAATAACAAGCTCGACAGCCTTCGCCGCCGCTTCCCCGACGAGGGATTCGACTACATCGGGAACGCGTCCCCGGATGTCCCGCTCCTGCAGCAAGCCGGCGAGGCGATGCTCGCCAATCCCAGCCTGCCCCTGCAGGCAAAGCTCAAGGCCAGGAAGATCCCCGTCAGCCGGCAGTTCCATGACCGCGGCATCCCGCTCAAAATCTTTCTCAAAACCATCCGCCTTCACCAGTGGGCAAAGAATATCCTCATCTTCGTGCCCATGATCTTGGCGCACGCGCTCCGCCTGCCGCTGATCGTCGACGCCTTGGTCGCCTTCGTCTGCTTCAGCCTCTGCGCGTCGGCCACCTACATCGTCAATGATCTGCTCGACATCGAGGCCGACCGCCGCCACCACAAGAAGCGCTACCGCCCCTTCGCCTCAGGAGATCTCCCCGTCCAGGCTGGCCTCGCCATCATCGCCATCTTCATGGGTCTGGCCTTGACGGGCGCCATGTTCCTGCCCGGTGCATTTCTCGGCTGGATGCTCGTCTATCTCGTCACCACGCTGTCATACTCTCTCTACCTCAAGCGTGTTGTCCTCGTCGACGTCATCCTGCTTTCCGGCCTCTATACCCTTCGCCTGCTCGCCGGCGGAGCCGCGACCGACGTTGGCATCTCTCCCTGGCTCGCCGCATTCTCTGTCTTTCTCTTTCTCTCCCTTGCCATGGTCAAGCGCTTCAGCGAACTGCAAAACATGCGCGCCCAGGGCAACACCCTTTCCAACGGACGCGGCTACCTGCTCACCGACATCGAGCAGATCCGCAGCTTCGGCACCGCAAGTGCCTATGCCTCCGTCGTCGTCTTCGCCTTCTACATCTATGGCAGCGGAGCCACGGGACTTTATCATCACCCCAGCCGCATGTGGCTCATGACGCCCCTCATGATCCTCTGGCTCAGCCGGGTCTGGCTCCTCGCATCCCGCGGAGAGCTCGACGAAGACCCAGTCATCTTTGCCGTCACCGACCGCATGAGCCTCCTCATCGGACTCGGAGTCGCACTCATCGCTGTCCTTGCCGCCATATAAGTCCGCTTCAGCATCTTCAGAAAGCGCGCATCCGGACGGCAAAGATTCAAGTCGACGTGACCAACAGGTAGCAGCGAGTTTTAACTACCCTCCGCAATGGGTCAGTTTTCTGAAAATGCCTTAAGCGCTTGTAAAATAGGAGCTACACCACTCGCATGCCGCGATCGAAAACCCGTCCCCGTTTTGAAAGCTGGGGACGCTACCCAACTCTGCAAGCCGACCTCAGGCCCCTGAACTGGGCTACCGACTTTCCGCTGCCCAACCCTCCCGCGACGCGCCTTCTGCCCGTGGGTGCAGGGCGCAGTTATGGTGACGTCTGCCTTCTCGAAAACGGCACCCTGCTGCACACCCGCGGCATGGATCGCCTGCTTGCGTTCGACTCCGAAACCGGCATCCTGCGCTGCGAAGCGGGCGTCACGCTCGCCGAAATCCTTGATTTCGCCGTTCCGCGCGGCTTCTTTCTGCCCGTCACTCCGGGCACAAAGTATGTCACCGTCGGAGGCGCCATCGCCAACGACATCCACGGCAAAAACCATCACGTCGCCGGTACCTTCGGACACCATGTCCAGTGCTTCGAACTTGTCCGCTCCGACGGGGCGCGCATCCTCTGCAGCCCGGCACACAACGCCGAGTGGTTCTCCGCCACGGTCGGAGGCATGGGCCTCACCGGCCTGATCACGTGGGCCGAAGTTAAGCTGCGTCCGATCGTTTCGCGCGGCATCGACTACAACGGCGAAAAGTTCGTCGGGATCGATGAATTCCTCGCCCTGTCCCGGAAGGCATCTGCCGAGTACACAGTCGCGTGGATCGATTGCGTCGCCACGGGAAAGAACTTCGCCCGCGGCATCTTCATGCAGGGAGAGCACTCCAAAGAGCCTGGCCCGCTCAAGAAAAGCCCCGAGCCGTGGCTGATCTTCCCCATTGACCTGCCTGCCTTCGCTCTCAACCACTTCAGCATGGCCGCCTTCAACACCGCCTACTACCACAAGCAGCTTCCGAAAGTGAAAACAGCAAAGGTGGACTACGAGCCTTTCTTCTATCCGCTCGACTCCGTGCTGCACTGGAACCGCATGTACGGGAAAAACGGCTTTCTGCAATTCCAGAATGTCCTGCCGCACGAGGGCGGCCGCGAAGGCATGATCGAAATCCTCAGGGCCATCACCCGCTCCGGCCTCGCTTCTTTCCTCGCGGTCATCAAGTTCTTCGGTGACATGCCATCGGCTGGCATGATGTCGTTCCCCAAGCCCGGCATCATGCTGGCGCTCGATTTTCCCATCCGTCCCGGCGTCAGCTTCGATCTTCTCGATCGCCTCGCGCAGATCACCCTTGAATACGGCGGCCGCATGTACTCCGCCAAGGACGCGCGCATGACCGCGCAGCAATATCAGGCCTTCTATCCGCAGTGGCGCGAGTTCGAGCGCTACATCGACCCCGCTTTCGACTCGGCCTTCTGGCAGCGCGTCACCGGCCGGAGGCCGCTGGATGAGTAAAGGAAAACTCCCCTCGCGCATCCTTGCTCTCGGCGCAACCTCAGCAATCGCCGAAGCTACCCTCCGCCTCTTCGCCGCACGCGGAGCGCGCTTCTATCTCGTCGCCCGCAACTCCGAAAAGCTTGGCGCCGTAGCCGCGGACCTCAAAACCCGCGGCGCATCTGCCGTCGCCACTCACGTCATGGACCTCGACGACACTCTCGGCCATGCCCCCATGCTTGCTGCTGCCGCGGAGAATCTCGGTGCCATCGATATGGCGCTGCTCGCCCACGGCATCCTCGGTGACCAGCAGCAGGCCGAGGCCAGCTACCTCGCCGCCGAGGCCATCCTCGGCACCAACTTCCTCGCTCCCGTCTCGCTCATCACCTGGCTCGCCAACTATTTCGAGGCATCGCATCAAGGCACCCTCGCCGTCATCTCCTCCGTCGCAGGAGACCGCGGGCGCAAGAGCAACTACGTCTATGGAGCATCCAAGGGAGCCTTGACCATCTTCCTCGACGGCGTGCGCAACCGCATCGACCGCGCCGGAGTCCACGTCCTCACCATCAAGCCTGGATTCGTTGCCACTCCCATGACGGCCCACCTGCCGCAAGGCCCGCTCTTCGCCCCGCCATCCAAGGTCGCGGCCGGAATCTTCAGCGCCATCAGGAAACGCAAGGACGTCGTCTATGTTCCCGCATTCTGGGCCATCATCATGCTCATCATCCGCTTGATCCCGCGCCGCATCTTCAAAAAACTCAATGTCTGACACCTCGCGGGCGCGCCAGAACCAGCCCTTCACCCTCCATTCCATGAATCCCGCCCGCGGCATGGGCATCTGTACGACATAGTGGGTCTAAATCGCCTTCTCGTTCGTCTATTCGTTACGTTTTCACGCCGCCCGATGTGACTGTAAACTTAAGTTCTATATGGAGTGAATCCTGCAGGCATTTGTCCGGACGCGAATCTGAAACAAACACGCTTGTCCGCCTGTAACACTACCTCCGCAAGTCCGAAATGCCTCAAGCTGCGCCGCATTCGCCACCTCTTGCTGCCGAGTGTTGTTAGGAGAAGCTGAAAAGATATGTGGATAGTCCGCCTGGCGCTTCGACGGCCTTATACCTTTGTCGTCCTCG
>JAFAKX010000248.1 GCA_019234945.1 Silvibacterium sp. | reverse complement strand
ATCCGCCCCGCGCCGGAGTGCCGGAAGGCATTGATCGTGGCTTCGCGGGCGATGCGGTACACCTCGTCCCTCAGGATCGGGTGCAAATCTCGCGACTCGCCTTCCACCACCACACGAAAGTCCACGGGACTCTGGCCATTTTGCTCGGCTGCGAGCGTTTCTCCGACCGTGGCAAGGGCACAGGCGAGGTCGTTCTTGATGACGGTCGACGAGCGCATCCCATGCACCGCGTCCCGTCCCTCGTTGATCGCCTCCTGGCCCTGCTCCAGGATACCCTCCAGTCTCTTGCGTGCTTCGGCTGGCAGATTCGGGATGTAGGGTATCGTATGCAACTTCAGCATCACGCCCAGAAAACTTTGCAGCATCGTGTCATGCAAGTCCCGCGCGATGCGCGTTCGTTCCGCCAGCCGCGCTTCGAAGTGAACGTTGAGCAGCCGCGCCTGCTGGTACAGCCGCAGTCGATAGAACGCATAGAGCAATGCCAGTAATGCGGCCACGCATGACAAACGGAACCAGGCGGTCTGGTAATACGCCGGGGCCACGGAGAAATCCAGGGAAGAGCCAGCTTCGTTCCATACTCCGCTGTTATTGCAAGCGATCACGCGGAAGCGGTAGCGGCGGGGAGGAAGATTGCTGTAGAACGCCTGCCGGCGAGTGCCGGCGTCCTGCCAATCGCGATCCCAGCCGTCGAGCTTATAGCGAAAGAGCACCTTTTCCGGCGCGACGAGGCTGAGCGCCGTATAGTCGATCTCGAGATCGCGTACCAGCGGAGGCAGGCGTACACTCCCGTTCGCATCGGAAGTCACGTCGTAGGTCTTGTGGTCAGCGGTGATTTGTTCGATGTGCACCGGCGGTGGAAGCTTGTTGAACGGTAGATGCTGCGGATCGAGGACACTCACGCCGTCTAAGGCGGAAAACCAGATTCTGCCGTCCGGAGACTTGCTTACCTGTGGAGCAAATCCGGTAGAACGCCCAAGCACGCGAACACCATCGGTGCTGTCGAAGACTGAGATTTTCAGTATCCGTCTCGGATCACCGCTCCAGGCATCCAAGTCCGCTCGCGCAAATCGAACCAGCCCGCAGGCCGTATAGAGCCAGATCGAATGCTGATCGTCTTCCTCCATCCAGTGGACGGTATCGCATGGCAGGCCATTTCTGCTGGTCAGCGTAATGACATGGCCATCTTTGATTCGACTCAGACCGGCTTCTGTCGGCGCCCACAGTGTTCTATCGCGATCAACGTGAAGATCGTTGACAATACCCTCGCCCACTCCGTCCGCGCTCGTGTATCGCGCTCGTATCTGACCATCTCTGAAATAGGCGACACCGCTACCGGAGATGCCTATCCAGAGGCCGCCGTTTACCGGGTCCACCGCAAGACGCCAGGGATAGCTCGTGACGCCCAGCTCAGGCCAGGGGATTTTTTGAACTACTATCCCATCGCGCAAGCGAAACAGGCCGTTATCCTGATCGTCCACCCACAGATCTCGCGCTCTGTCTTCAGCTATGGAAACCACTATTCGGGTGTGCACGCCCGGAATCGAGTGAAACTGGTCGCCCTCGAGATAACCGAGGCCGACCGGAGTAGCGGCCCAAATACGTCCGTTACGGTCCTGAAAGATTGCATAGAAACTTTCGGGGAAGTTGGCCTGAACTATCTCGCGGACGGCTTTAGCGTCTAGCCCGGAAACCTCTGTTTTCGCCCCTCGATAAATAGTCACTTGGCCTTTGTCCAGCCGGGCCAAACCTTTGACCGCGCCAGCCCAAATGCTGCCGTCCCGAGCCGCCAAAACCGCGCCGCCGCCGGAGAAAGACAAGCCCTGCCCAGCAGCATAGGTCGGAACGGCGAACGCACGAAAGCGGTCCAGGCCGTCGGACGTGGCGATCCAGACACTTCCTTCACGGTCCTGGAAAACACTGTTAACCATGTTTCCTGACAGGCCATCCAAGCGCGAAAACATATCGGTTCTGCCATTGTGGATATGCACCAGGCCGCCACCAAAGAGACCGATCCACAATGCCCCGTCCCCGTCCCGGAGCATTCGCATCACGGTCAGGCCTTTTGCGGAGGCTGGCAGCAAATAATCCTCCAGCCTGTCACCAGATAACCGTCGAAGCCCCGGGCCACCTATCAGAAGTCCGTTTTCATCCTCTGCCATGGATTGGACTGCATGGTCCTTTACGACATTCTTTGGCAGCGGATAAAATCTGGGCGGTCCAGGCTTCCAGTGCCAAAATCCGCGTGCTCCTGTCGCCCAGAGATCGCCCTTCTTGTCTTCAAACAAACGGAGCACACCAGGGCCGAGACTCCCGTCTTTGCCGTAGCACTCGATTGCCTGGTTATGAATCGAGCACAGTTTCCCACCGCTGGCAACCCATTCCCCTGCCCATACTGTTCCTTGGCGATCCTCCAAAAGCGAAATAACCGGACGCCCTGTAAGCTCGGGGTAACGGGTGATTCTGCCATCCCTCAAACTGGCGAGTCCCTTGGTGGTGCCAATCCAAAGCGTGCCGTCGCGCCCAACCAACAGCGCGAAGATAAAACTACTGGGAAGTTGCTGACCCGCCGGCGGCTGCCAGGGCACAGCCCGAACGCCATCGAAGCGGACCAGGCCGAACTCCGTGGCCAGCCACAGGTATCCGTCGGGTGTCTGCGCGATGGAGTAGATCGCGCCTTTGGTAAACCCGTCGCGCACCTTCCACGCCGTGTGCGCGTACTGGCTGATGTCGAGCGAGGGATCGAGAGCCGAAGCGCAGGCCCAGCACGCCAGCACCATGCCAGCAACGATCATGGCTCTGCAACGCACCTTGCCCATTGTGATTCCATCTTAATCCGGCGCAACTGCCTTCATGCAGTTGCGGGCGCAAGGATTAGCCTCATGGATCTCGATCGCGGGTCCGAGGCCGAAGCCGCAACC
Organism: Silvibacterium sp.; assembly: GCA_019234945.1. Lineage (GTDB taxonomy): Bacteria > Acidobacteriota > Terriglobia > Terriglobales > Acidobacteriaceae > Silvibacterium. The sequence goes on along the minus strand of JAFAKX010000248.1, from coordinate 24,824 downwards.
GGAAACCGCGGCTTCTACGGCTTTTCGGACGATTGCCACTGCTTCTCAGATCCGACGGCCGGGTGCCGGCTGACAAGGAACTCTCTCACGCGTGGATCAAAGCCCCGAACAGTTCATCGAGAACGGGTTGCACGTGCTGCTTTGACATCAGCTTTGGGCGAAAGAGGCTTTCGAGGTTGACTGCACTCAGAAGGGCGCCGAGGATCACCAGCCGGCGCTCGGCGGCTGCCCGCGCGGCCTTGTCCAGATTGGCGCCGAACAGCGATTCGACAAAGTCCTTCCCTGACGCTTTGGTCATCAGATCGTACATGTGCAACAGCTTCTCTCGCGATTCCGGCCGGCGCAGCGCGTAAAGCTTGAATTCCAGCATCAGCGTACCCCAAGTGTGGTCGCCTGCCTGGGCCGCGATCCACTCGCGGAAGATCCCCGGCCGCTTGCTCATCAATGGTTCGGCTTCGATCACCTGCCGCATCCTATTGAGCTTGGTCAGAACACGCTGCTCCATGAGTGCAAGGAATAAATCTTCTTTGCTGGCGTAATGCGCATAGATTGCGCCACGGGTGTAGCCTGCACGAGCGGCCACCTCTTCAAGCTGCGTTTTGTCAAAGCCTTGCTCGGAAAACACGGCCTCCGCAGCATCCAGGATCCTGGCCTGCGTCTCTTCAGTCCGCACCTGATGCTTGGTCTTGCCCATTCGTATCACCTCAAGCTCCGCGAGATTCCTGTTGACAAATTCTACCGTCGATCTCATCATAATACATACACGTATGTATTTAAATAGCAGAGAGGGCAAATAGATGATCGTGGACGTGGAGACGGAACCTGAGGTTTCAACGTTTACTTCTGTCGACAGCCGATTCGAGCCCGATCCCGTTGAGCCTGTTTCGCCTCGTCGGCGGGTAAAGCCTTTTCTCATCGGAGCAATCATTTTCGTGCTGCTCGGCGCCGGAACCGGTTGGTATCTCTACGCCCGTGGCTTTGAAGGCACCGATGATGCGCAGGTCGACGGCCACCTGAACCCCATCGCAGCGCGCATTGACGGCACAATCAAGGCCGTCCACGTTGAGGACAATCAGCGGGTTGAAAGCGGAACGCTGCTGGCGGAGCTTGATCCAAGCGACACCCAGATAGCGCTCGAGCAGGCGCAGGCGCAGCACGACCAGGCCATGGCGCAGCTCAATGCCTCTCATCCGAATCTCCCGATGACGCTGATCAGCAACCATGGTGATTTGACCTCGCGGCAAGCAGAGGTCGCGGGCTCTGAAGCTGCGCTCTCTGCTGCACAGCACGACCTCGAAAGCGCAGAGGCAAAGTTAAAAGAGTCTCAGGCGGTCAACGACCGGGACCAGGCCGACTTTGCGCGTTTCCAATCCCTTTTTGCCGAAAAACTTGTGGCACGCGTGGACTTTGAACACTCCAGGGCAGCAGCCGCAGCACAGGCCCAGACCGTGCTTCTCAATCAGGCCGCTGTCGCGTCGTCTCAGAAGACTGTTGAGCAACGCAGAGCGCAACTGGCTGAACAGCGCAGCAAACTCGAACAGACGCAGAGCAGTGCGCCATTGCAGGTAGCTATTCAAGAGGCCGATATCAAGGGCCAGCAGGCCAACGAAGAAGCCACCCGGGCGGCGCTGGAAAAGAGCCGCCTCAACCTCAGTTACTGCCGGATAGAGGCGCCGGTCGCGGGAGTGATAGCACAACGCAGCGCCGAAGTGGGCGCCCGCATTTCCCCGGGTCAGCAGCTCTTCATGATTGTTCAGACCGACGATCTGTGGGTCACTGCCAATTTCAAGGAGACCCAGTTGGCACGGATGCGCCCCGGCCAGCGCGTTCGCATCCAGGTGGACGCGCTTCGCAGGTCTTTTGACGGCACGGTGGAAAGCATGCCGGCAGTCACCGGTTCGCGCACCAGTGTTCTGCCTCCCGAGAATGCCACGGGAAATTACGTAAAGGTCGTTCAACGTCTACCCGTCCGAATTCGTTTCAATGCCGGCCAGAAGGATCTCGATAAATTGCGACCGGGCATGTCGGTTGAGCCCAAGGTGTATCTGGACTGATTGATGACTCGCGAGAACGAAATCACGAACCTCAGTTCGGGAGCGCCCGACCGCGTCCTGATCAATCCCTGGATCGTTGCCATGACCGTGACTTTGGCCACCTTCATGGAGGTGCTCGACTCGTCGATTGCGAACGTCGCCCTGCCGCATATTGCCGGCACGCTCGGCGCGAGTCCGGAAGAAAGCACATGGGTCATCACCAGCTATCTGGTCTCAAGCGCTGTTGTGCTGCCGATAAGCGGATGGCTCTCGAATCTGGTGGGACGCAAACGTTTCTACATGAGCTGCGTCGCCATCTTTACCGCCAGTTCCCTTCTCTGCGCGCTGGCTCCGAGCTTGCCTATGCTTATCCTGTTCCGCATCCTGCAGGGGGCTGGTGGCGGAGGACTGCAGCCCACAGAGCAAGCCATTCTGGCGGACACGTTCTCAGCCAAGAAGCGCGCGATGGGCTTTGCGATGTATGGAGTGGCGATTCTCGTCGCGCCGGCCATCGGCCCGACATTGGGCGGATGGATTACCGACAACTACAGCTGGCACTGGATATTCCTGATCAACGTGCCCATCGGCATTCTTTCGCTCCTCCTGACGCAGCGAATCGTGCACGACCCGGCGTATCTGCGCAACATGGTGAAATCGAACTTCCGCGTGGACTACGCAGGCATCGGCCTCATCGTGGTCGGCGTGGGCTTTTTGCAGTATGTGCTCGACAAGGGCCAGGAAAACGACTGGTTCTCATCGAATGCGATCGTGGTCAGCCTGATCATTGCCATCTTTGCCCTGGTGTTGCTGGTGGTTCGAGAGCTTACGCACGAGAACCCGATTATGGACCTGCGGCTGCTCAGCAAGCGGAACTTCGCGACCGCGATTACCTTTAGCTTCGTCCTCGGCATGGTATTGAATGGCAGCACCGTCCTGTTGCCGCAGTTTCTTCAAAACGATCTCGGCTACACCGCGCAGCAGGCGGGGATGGCACTTTCGCCCGGCGCAATCGTACTGATTTTCATGATGCCTATCGCCGGAGTCCTGGCCAGCAAGTTCGACCCCCGGGTCATCATCGCCACAGGTTTCGCTCTGACTGCGTTCGGACTTTTCCATGCCAGCAGCATCCATTCCGGCGTGAGCTTCGAGACCATGGTGTCGTACCGCGTTATTCAGGTCATCGGAATCCCGCTCATTTTCATTCCGATCAGTACGCTCAACTACGTGGGCGTGCCGCGCGACAAATTCAACCAGGTTTCTGGAATCAGCAATTTCGTTCGCAACCTCGGAGGCGGAATCGGAATCTCGCTGCTGAATAACTTCATCGCACGGCAAGGGCAGGTTCACCGGAACGCCCTTACCGCTCACACCAACCATGCCAACCCGTTTTTCGAGCAGCAGCTTCAGGGCATGATGCAAAACTTCATCGCGATGGGCGCCAGCAAGGCTGAAGCGTCGCATCGCGCACTGGCGCAACTCTCAGCACAGGTCGACCTGCAATCGAATGTGCTCAGCTTCGCGAGTTCTTTCTGGGTTCTTGGCTTCCTGGTTCTGTTTCTGATCCCGCTTCCGTTTCTTATGCGCCGGCCCAGCCCGGCGGAAGTCAAGGAAACTGCAGCCATGCACTGAAAAGTCAGCGATCATCGGCCAAGATTTCGCACCCGGTAGGCTTCGGTGCCACGCTACTTCGCACACGACACGGCACGCGAGATGTCGACTGTCTGTGTCCGCAGCGTAGCATCTAACCTGGGGAATCAGCCGGCGCTTAGCGCCGATAACAAGATTCAATACAGGGAGCTTTGGAGCGGTATGGCTCGACTACTATCGGTGAACGTCGGACTTCCTCGCGACATCGAGTGGAAGGGCCGAACTGTGCACACCGGTATATGGAAGGATCCGGTGCGTGGCCGCTGTCGCGTCGGCCGGTTGAACCTGGACGGAGACGGCCAAGGTGATCTTGCCGGGCATGGGGGTGAACAGCGAGCCGTCTTCGTCTACCAGATCGAATCCTATCGCTACTGGCAGCAGCAGCTGAACAGGACCGACTTCGTCCACGGACAGTTTGGCGAGAACTTCACGATCGAAGGATTGACCGACGATGCCGTGCACATAGGTGACCGTTATCAGATCGGCAGCGCACTGTTCGAGGTCACTCAACCTCGCGTTACCTGTTATCGCGTCGGCATTCGAATGAACGAGCGCCGGATGCCGGCCTTGCTAACATCCAGCGGCCGGCCGGGGTTCTACTTCCGCGTTCTGCAGGAAGGTGAGGTAGGCACCGGCGACGAAATCGTGAAGGTGGGAGAGGCGGACAAGCGAATGACGGTTGCAGAGATCAACGCACTCCTTTATTCGCCGAATCATCCCCGCGATCGACTGGAGCACGCATTGCGGATCGAAGCCCTTTCACCCGGATGGCGCTCGTCGTTTCAAGCGTTACTGGAAAGCCAAACGACTGCCGCGAGGAGTGGTAACGCAGGGCTCGTGCCGGCGGCAGCTGCGCATCCGGTTACACCGGGATTTCGGAAGCTCACCGTTACGGCGATCGATCAGGAGTCCGCAGACGTCATCTCGCTGACGATGCAGAGCGCGGACGGTCAGCCTCTGCCAACAGCACTGCCGGGTCAGTACGTGGTTTTGCGTCTACAACCGAGCGCGGGTAGCCCGCCTCTTTTTCGGAGCTACTCGCTCTCAGGCCCGCTCTCGACAGAGCGCTATCGAATCAGCGTGAAGATCGAACCGAATGGCGCAGCTGGAACCTACCTGCGGGAGCATGTCCAGGTGGGCGATGCTCTCGATGTCAGCTCTCCGCGCGGTAGTTTCATTCTGCAGGCCGGAAAGCGGCCGGTAGTACTGCTCAGCGCGGGAATCGGGTCGACGCCCGTTCTGGCGATGCTGTACGCGCTGGCGGAGGCCCGCTCAACACGGCAGGTCTTGTGGCTGCATGCGGCTCGCGATCGACAGCAGCATCCATTTGCCGCCGAAGTCCGCCGCCTCGTGCTCACGCTCACGCGTGGCCGCAGTCATGTTTGTTACAGCAGGCCGGGCTCGCGCGACAAGATGGGTGAGGATTTCGACGCTACCGGTCACCTGTCGCGATCGGTTTTCGACGAGGTCAGTGTCCCACGGGACGCGGATGTCTACCTGTGCGGACCGACTCGCTTCATGGCAGAGATGAAAGTGGCCCTCGTAAGCCTGGGCGTGGCGCCGGAGCGGATTCACGTCGAAATCTTCAACGGCAGCGAGTCGATGACACCCGGTGTGGTCCGCGCAGCGACGCGAACTCCGCACACGCCTGAAGACGATACCAACACCGGTCCGCTGGTCTCGTTCGCACGCAGCGGCATCGCCGCACACTGGAAGGCCTCGGCCTACCAGAGCATTCTGGAGCTGGCCGAGGCGTGCGACGTCCCGGTCCGCTGGTCGTGCCGGACCGGTGTTTGTCACAACTGTGAGAGCGGGCTGGTTTCGGGGGCGGTCGTGTACGGACCGGAGCCACTCGATAAGCCCGCCGACGGCAACCTGCTTGTTTGCTGCTCACAACCGATAGACGACGTCGTCATCGATTTGTGAAGTCTGACCGGGATCGATTTCTGAGGCGGTGGACTCGATCCTTCACCATAGCTCGCGTGGAGTCTATGAAGGAGTTATCGCAATGTGTGGCGTAGTGTGGAAGCCTGGTGATGTAACCCGTCATTGATCGGCATAGGTCGGCGGTCACCCGCCAATCCGGAATGAGAACTCCAAGGGCTGCTCACTGGGGTTGACAGGAGGCAGATCCGTTCTGCTAAAACTACGTCATGCGTAGTACGCGGCACGTAGTATCTGAGACGGGCGATCCTGAAGCTGGTCACTACTCCGATCCGCCGCTGCTGGTTCTGACGAGCCTGGCCGGCGGGCCCAAGCATGGGCACGCGATGATTGAAGACATTGCTCGTCTTTGCGGAACGCGGCTGGGACCTGGGACGCTGTACGGGGCGATCACACGACTGGAGCAGCAGGGCTGGATCGAGCCTCTTCGGCCCGAGGAGCGCCGGCAGCCATATCGGATTACTGCGGAGGGTTTGCGTGTTCTGCGCGCGAAGCTGACCACATTGCACAAATTCAGCAAAGCCGGACTTAAGCGACTGGAGGCGGTATGAACCGGAGAACTGCGCGGCTGCTTGTACGCCTGTATCCACGCGCGTGGAGAGAGCGCTATGGAACCGAATTCGAGGCTATGCTTGAGAGAGGCCAGGGAGATTTTCAGACCTTTGCCAATGTGGTCTGGTCGGCGCTGGGCGAGCGCCTCTTCCCTACTGTTCCGGATTCAAATACTGGGCCGACTCTTTTCCAGTCCTGGTGCGCGCGTGCGCCGTGGGCGATGTTTGGGATTGCTCCGCTGGTTCTGCTTGTTGCGGCGTACTTCGCCGCCTGTTTCATCCTCTGGTCGGGGTGGAGAATTTTTCTGCCCGGAATGGAGACTCCGTTCGCTGCCCGCCTACATGGCGTATCCATTCTTTATTTCGGCGTAGGCCGGTGGCTGTACTTCTATGCTCCGGTGGCGATCGGATGGGCTGTCGCTGTGACGGCTGCGCGCCAACAGTCCCGGGCCATCTGGCCAGTTGCAGGATTGGTCCTGATCGCGCTGGCGGGCGGCGCAGCGCAGGTTCAGACATATCGCGCATCCGATGGCGGGCGGGTGAGTCTGGATTTCTTCTTCGGGCACACGGTGCACACACTGGTGCTCTTCGCAGTTACGGTAATTCCATATCTGATTTTGCGCATCGGAAGAGAGCGGCGGGTTGGGGTGTAGTGGGCGAGTCGGCCGCCATCCACTGTTATTTGGAAGCGGCGACGTAGATGCCGAGGCCGATCATTCCGGCACCGGATGCGGTTCGCTGCCTGCGATTGAATTTGAGATTGTGTCGCAGTTGTCCGGCGAGTGCGCCTGCGAAGAAAACGACGATCAGATCAACCGCGGTGTTCAAAGCAACGGAGATGGCTCCGAGGATCAGGAATTGCAGGGTGACGTGTCCGCTGCTGGTCGACACAAATTGCGGAATGAAGGACAGGAAGAAGAGGGCTGTTTTGGGGTTGAGGACTTCGGTGGTGATTCCCTGGAGCACGTGCTGGTGGCCTCGGGCCGCTTCGGCCTCGAATTCCTGCTTCAGGTCGCGATGCCGGATCATGATGACTCCGAGATAGATGAGGTATGCGGCTCCGGCGTAGCGGACGATCTGGAAGGCAGTCGCCGACGTTGCCAGGATGGCTGACAGGCCGAGGGCCGCGGCCACGACGTGCACCGATCCGCCAACGAAGGTGCCCAGGCTGGAGAGGACACCTTCGCGACGCCCGCCGTTCAGGGTTCGGCCAAGCACATAGAAAATCCCCGGGCCGGGTGTGAGCGCCAGCAACAGGGCGGCGCTCATAAATAAGGCGAATCGGGTTCCTTCGATCATCGGATTCGCTCCGTTGTAAGGCGGGTGGGGCTCGCGCGCGTACATTTCCAGATTAAGACAGCATTCCTAAACGGGCATCGGATGTGCAAAGATTCCTGCCTGCAGGATTTCGCCCCAAAGAAAGTGAGACAGAGAAATGGCGTCAGTACTGATCACTGGAACGAGCAAGGGAATCGGCCTGGAGACGGCGCTTGCATTTGGGCGTGCCGGGCACCAGGTCTATGCAACGATGCGGAATCCGTCGCAATCGCCCATGCTGGCGGAGACGGCTGCGCGCGAGAAGCTGCCGATCAGAATTTCGCAAATGGATGTGGACTCGGATGATTCGGTCACAGAGGGGATCACGGCAATTATCAAGGAGGCCGGGAGCATCGATGTGCTGGTGAACAACGCAGGCGTGGAAGGGCGCGGCTCGGTGGAGGAGGTTCCACTGGCGAAGTTCCGGGCGATCATGGAGACGAATTATTTCGGGGCGATCCGGTGCATTCAGGCGCTGGTTCCGCAGATGAGAGAGCGGAGGAGCGGATGCATCATCAACGTGACCTCGGTCGCGGGGCGAATCTCGTGCCCACCGTTGACTTCGTACGCCGCGTCGAAGTGGGCGCTGGAGGCGCTGAGTGAGGGGCTGGCGGGAGAGATGAAGACGTTCAACGTGCGGGTGGCCATTGTCGAGCCGGGAATTATCGATACAGCGATGGCGCGTCGCATCGAAGATCCGCCGAAGCAGTCCGCGTATGGGCAGAGCGCTCGCTTTGCCGCGATGTTCGACCAGGCGTTGAAGACGCCAGTCCCGCCGTCGGTCGTAGCGCAAAAAATCCTGGAGATTGCCGAGAGCGGAACATGGCAGCTTCGGCATCCGGTGGGCCCGGACGCGATCCCGTTTCTCCAATGGCGCAGCGGGATGACGGACGAAGCGTGGGTAGACTTGAATGCCGGCGATGACGCTACGTTCTTCGGCAGTCTGACGGAGCTGAGCGCGAAGTAGATGAAGGCCGCCACGCGCTGACCGATCTTGAGATCGAGCACTACGGACGAGCGAGATTACTTGAGGTTACTTTCGCCGGACGAATCTGCACTCCAACGTAAACGGCGCGCAATGACCTAAGCATCACTCCGGATGCCTCTCATGCGCGATGGTACTGGCTTGTATCGCAGTAATAATATCTGACGAGTTCTCCCGCGTTACAGCTATCACAATTCACTCACGACTGGAGGACAACTATGTTAAGTCTCTTCGCTCCCGCATTCGTTTCCTTCGCCTTCATTAGCGTTCTTCATCTCGGCTCGGCCCTGAGAGGGGAGTGACGACGGCAGGGTAAATCTTTCCAGGCTGCACTTCGACCCCCCGGGCTTTGGCCTAGGGGGTTTTCTTTTGCTCAGGACGTACTCGCGGACGTTGCGTTTGTAAGTGGGCCGCATATCGCCGACAAAGAGTGCAAAGGCGGCGCACCAGCTACACTGATTCGGAAAAACTTCATGCAGGCGAACCAGGAAACAGGACTGCTGCCCTCGACAACTCCTGACGCGGCACGGCCGATCGAGCGGATTCTTTCGCCCTTCGTGCGGTTTGCCCAGCTGGAGGCGGCAGGCGGGCTGGTGCTGGCGGTGAGCACCGTGGCCGCGCTGGTGTGGGCGAATTCGCCGTGGGCGGATCTGTATCACCGCTTCTGGCATCGCGATCTGTCGCTGGGACTGGGCCGCGCGATGGTGCAGGAGACGCTTCTGCACTTTATCAACGACGGCCTGATGGCGCTGTTCTTTTTCTTTGTGGGCCTTGAGATCAAGCATGAGCTGCTGGCCGGAGAGCTTTCATCGCTGAAACGCGCAGTGTTTCCCATGGCCGCGGCCTTGGGCGGGGTGATCTTCCCTGCCCTCATCTTTACCCTGGTGGCGCATGGCACGCCGGCATCGTCGTCGTGGGGGATTCCAATTGCGACCGATATTGCGTTTGTGCTGGGAGCGATGGCGCTGCTTGGCAACCGCGTTCCGCTGACGCTGAAGGTGTTTGTGACGGCGCTCGCGATTGTGGATGACATTCTCGCCGTGACGGTGATTGCGCTGTTCTATACGTCGGAGATTTCGCTGCGCGCCCTTGTGCTGGGGCTGGTCGGGATCGGCGTGTCGTATGTAGCGAACCGGCTTGGGGTGCGGGCGTGGCCTGTGTATGCGCTGATCGGAATCTTTGTGTGGCTGGCAATGCTTCGGTCGGGCGTGCATGCGACGGTGGCGGGGATTCTGCTGGCACTGACGATACCGGCGACAACCCTCATGGAGCCTGCGGAGTTCCTGAAGCGAAACCGGGGAACGCTGGAGAGGCTGCTGGAGGTTGCGAAGTCGGAGGCTGAACTGACTCCGCACGAGTCGAACAATTTGATCTACACCATTGAGCGCCGGTGCGTGCTGGTGCAGTCTCCGCTTTACCGAATTGCGCATGCGCTGCAGCCTTGGGTGACGTTTTTCATCATGCCGGTGTTTGCGCTTGCGAATGCGGGCGTGCACCTGCCGGGTGAAGGCGGCGGCAAACTGCTGCAGCCGATTGCGGTTGGGGTGTTTCTGGGACTGTTCTTCGGGAAGCCGGTTGGGGTGTTTCTCTTAGCGTGGCTTTCGGTGAGGCTGAAGGTGGCTGCGGCTCCCGAGGGCGTGAGCTGGCGAAAGATCTTCGGGGCAAGCTGGCTGTGCGGGATCGGGTTTACGATGTCGCTGTTCATCGCCGCGCTGTCGGTGGGCGAAGGCGAGATGCTGGAGATCGCAAAGATCGGCACGCTGCTGGCGTCGGTCGCTGCAGGTGTGGCGGGGTCGGTGGTGCTGTCGGGGAAAAGCAGGGATCAGAGAACAGGGATAAGGGATTAGGGATCTTCTCCTCATCATCGTGTACAGGCCCGCGTAGTGCATAAGCAGGTCTTTCGACTCCGCCCGCCGCGGCGGACTTCGCTCAGGATGACAACCTGGAGTGGATTGCCTCCCACCCTTTCGGCCAAGATCGGGTCGAAAGGATGGGGCACCCCAAATTCCTACCCGAATAGAGTCACCAATTGAAGGAAATTTCCTTTTCGATGTAGCCGGTGCCGGCAGGGAAATCTAGTTGTAACTTCTGTAGTGACGTTTTCGCGTCGGAGATGGTGATTCCTGTGGCGCGGAGCTGGGGTTGCGGGCGGTTGACGCGGAGCCACAGCGTTTGCGTGCTGCCCGCGGGCGCAGAGAGGCGCAGGGTGAGCGAGTTCGATGTGGACTGTTGGTCGAGGATCTTCATCTGCTGTGTGGGGGAGCCGGGTTCCGGAAGATCCTGAGTCACGCCAACTTCAACGACGGGGAGCGGGATCTGGAGGACGCCATTGGAAAGCTTTGCACCGGGAGCGCGCGATTTGAGGTGGATCTGAGATGAGGCGGGGCCGGAGCTGCGGATGACGAGCATGCCGTTGTCACGCTTGATCTCCACGCCTACACGCTGTTGGCCGATGGGAATGTTCGAGAGCGTTGCGTGGTCCCAGTCAGCGGGGAGCGATGGCGTAACGGTGAGTTCGTTGGAGGCGGCGTTCCATTGGAGTCCGAAGAGGCCGCGCAGGATGGGCGAGATGATCATCGCAGCGGACCAGAGCTGATGGGCGGTGCTGCGTCCGAGGGGCTGGAAAAACTGGCCGGAGAGGAGTTCGGTCGCGTTGCCGAGGTCCTGCGACCAGACGAGATCGGCGTTCTGGCGGAGATGCGCGTAGGCGGATAGCGAGCGGCCTGCACGGTATTCGGCGAGCGCGACCCATCCGGTATAGAGGGGCCAGACGGTGCCCTGGTGATAACTGATGGGGTCGTAGAAACTGGTGCGGTCTGAGACAATGCGCGTACCCCAGTCCGTAGAAAATTCACTCGACGCCCAGCGGTTGAACATGTGCTGCGGGTGGTCGAGTGTGTAGGAGCCGTCCCACCAGGCGACTGAGGGGAAGATGGTGGCGGTGTCGTCGGTGGTGTTGTTGGGGTTCCAACTGAAGGAATAGAAGTCGGAGTGGAAGTACTCTTTTTCGATCTGCGCGCGGATGTGGGCTGCGCGTGATTCGGTGGCGGTAGCGAGATCGGCGTGTCCGGTGGCGCGGGCGAGGTTGGCGAAGGCGAGGCTGGCCTGCTCGTCGAGGACGGCCATGTAGATTTCCTGGTGCGGCATGCTGGGGATCCATGACTCGACCCAGCCGGTGCCCTGCGAGTTGTCGTAGATGCCGTCTCCATCGGAATCGTGGGTGGTGACGAAGTTCCAGGCCCGGGCGATGGAGGGCCAGTGAGTATTGATGAAGGCCTGATCGCCGCTGATGCTGAGGTAATCATTGAGGGCCATGGTGAAGAGCAGCGTGGCGTCGGCGGCGGCGTATTCGTAGGGCAGGCTCTTCCAGTCGACGAGGCCGGCAGTCTGCGACCATTCGTGCATGATTTTGCCGTCGTCGCGCTGGCGCTTAATGAGGAACTCGATTTCGCGGCGCGTAACGTTGTAGTCGCCGTAGCTGTTGACGGCGTAGAGGGTCCAGAGGGCGTCGCGTCCGAAGAACCAGCCGAAGCCGGGTCGCGCGGAGTCTCCTGATCCAACGAAGCCGGCGGTGAGGGCTTCTTCGTCATGAGAGGGCACGGTCTGGACGCGGAGCTGGTCGATGGAGACTTCGGACCATTTGAAGGCATCGTTAAGCCGTTGGTCAGGTGTGTCGATCGTCAGGTTTGTAGAGAGGAAGTCGTTCTCGTACTTCTGCTGGTCTTCGTAAATGGATCGCGCGGAGTTGTCGAGCGTGGAGAGCTGCTTGTAGAGTCCGTCGCGGCTGGCCGTGGCGATGGTGTTGCCTTTGGTGAGAAGCATCGGGAAGAGCGTGTGCGCATCGCGGGCGGGGTCGAAGTGCAGCACGAACTGCAGGGGGTAGACGCGTGCGAGCTCCTGATAGGGCTGCATAATTCCTGGCTCGGCGGTGGGCATGGCGATCGCGGCGGCGTGATCGGGGAAATTGAGATGCAGGATATAGAAGCCGCTGCCGGAGCCTGTCTTGACCCATTCCGATGAGGGTGGGCCGGCCGATGGCGCGGGCCACATGCGGACCATCACCGGCGTGAAGCTGAAGGTGAGCGTCATGGGGCGTACGGCTTCGATCTGGTAGAAAACGAGCGCTCCGGCGCCATCGGGAACGTTGCGAGGGGCGGTGATGATCTCGCGGACGGTGAAGTTGGCGTGCGAAAAGGTGATGGTGGTCGAGCCGGGGCGGACATCAATGGCAGCGGCCTGCAAGTTGACGTCGATGGGGACGGGGTAATCCTTCATCTCGGCGGAGATGCGCATGTTGGTGAGGATCTTCCAGGGGAAGATCCAGGCTTCGTAGGAGCCGTCCTGAGATCCGAGGATGGTACCTCGTGGGCCGACGACGGAGAAGGGATGCAGCGGGTTGATGTCGCGTGAGATGACTGGTTGGTTTGGCGGGTAGAACGGGAATTCGGGAATCGTGGGCAGAGGAGCGAGCGTGGTTTGCGCGAGAGCGGGAGTTGAGAGCGCGGCAAGGAGAAGTGGGGCGAATTTGATCACGATTTTGAATGCTACAGCGAGCGTGAGCTTCACGTCGATTCGTGCTTTCCCACCCTTTCGGCCAACGTCGGGCCGAAAGGATGGGGCACCCAGAGTGGTGCCTCGAAAAATGAAAGCAGGTCCCTTCGGCGATGCTCAGGGCAAGCTCTTTGACTCCGTGCGCCGCGGCGTACTTCGCTCAGGATGACATCAGTTGGTGATGACATCTGTCATGTGCGATTGATGACAGAGGCCACTGATGCTACAGGCCGGTTCCGAGAGATGCTGTCTTCAGCAAAGGAGACGGTATGGCGGCATACGCATCAGGATTACAGGTTGAGCCTCTGACAGCTCCCTTCCCTGCCCCGTCGCATGTGAAGCACGCAGTCGCGCGGATGCATTCGGTAACGAAGCGCTATGGGCAGACAACAGCGCTCGATCAGCTGACGCTGAATCTTTATCCCGGTGAAGTTGTCGCGCTGCTCGGCCCGAACGGTGCGGGCAAAACTACGGCGGTTCGTTTGCTCCTGGGGTTGATCGCGCCAACCTCGGGCAGCGTGCGGGTGATGGGGCGTGACCCACGGGACGCCTCCGCCCGCACAGGCATAGGAGCCATGCTGCAGGTGACGCGGGTTCCCGAGACCCTGAAGGTGCGCGAGCACATCGACTGGTTTCGCAGCTACTATCCGAATCCGCTGCCGGCCGCGGAGATTGTGCGCATTGCGAAGCTCGAGGGGCTGGAGAACAAGTTTTACGGCAAGCTGTCGGGCGGCCAGAAGCAGCGCGTGCTTTTCGGGCTGGCGCTGTCGGGAGATCCCGATCTGATTTTTCTCGATGAGCCGACGGTTGGCATGGACATCGAGTCGCGGCGCGGGCTGTGGGAGCAGATACGGTGGCTGGCGTCACAGGGCAAGACGGTTCTGCTGACGACACATTACCTGGAAGAGGCTGACGCGCTGGCCAGCAGGGTTGTAGTGATCGATAAAGGGCGTGTGATCGCCGAGGGGACGCCGGCGCAGATCAAGCATCGCGTAAGTGGACGCAGGATTCGCTGCATTACGGAGCTGGATGCATCGTTCCTGTTGACGCTGCCCTCGGTGGTGAATGTCCAGCGCGACCGCGAGGCGGTGATTATCACGGCGAATGAAGCCGAGAAGGTCGTTCGAGAAATGCTGCTGCGCGATGTAACACTGCGCGGGCTCGAAATCTCGGCTCCGGGGCTTGAAGATGCGTTTCTGGCCCTGACCGGATGCAATGCGAAGGACTAACTCGTAACTGTTGTTGTCACATAGGAGTTATTTATGGCTACGGCTGTTGTCACGGCGCGTGCGGCAACATTCGGATTCAGTTATTACGTTCGGTTGCTGCGGCAGGAGATCCGCTATGAGTTCCTGAAGATGCTGCGGCTGCGCGCGTTTTCTCTGTCTGTGGTGGGCTTTCCGGTAATGTTCTACTTCCTGTTCGGCGTGGCAAACAGGCACACGGAGTGGGCGCGCTACCTGCTGGCGAGCTACAGCTGTTTCGGCATGGTGGGCGCTTCCCTTTTCGGCCTAGGCGCGGGCATCGCGATGGAGCGGATGCAGGGATGGCTGGAGTTGAAGCAAGCCAGTCCAATGCCGCGGCTGACGTATCTCGCCGCCAAGATGGTTTCATGTTCGGCCTTTGCGCTGATCATTGTTGCGCTGCTGGTTACGCTGGGCGTAACCCTGGGCGGCGTAAGCATGACAGCGGCAGAGGTCCTCAAGCTGGCCGGCATCACACTGGCGGGCGCGGTCCCATTTGCCAGCATGGGACTGTTGCTCTCCCTTGTGATGCCGGCCACAGCCGCGCCGGGCATCATCAACCTGATTTATCTGCCGATGTCGTTCGCATCGGGCCTGTGGATGCCATTAAGCATGCTGCCGCATTGGTTGCAGAAGATCGCCCCGGCACTGCCAACGTACCACTACGCGCAGCTTGCGCTGAACATCTTCGGTTACGCACAGCCCGGCGTGGCGATATCCGGACACTGGGAGGCTCTGATAGGCTTTACTTGCCTGATGTTGGGCGCAGCCTGGCTGATCTTTACACGGAGCGAGGCGAAGGCATGAACTGTTCCAATGTGGGCGGAATGCGAGTGCTCGACGCGGCGGGTGCCGCGTATTCCTCAGGTCCGGGCCATACGCCACGCAACATTTTGGGCAAGAGCGTCAAGCACCCCGACCTCGGAGACTTCGTCTGGATCGCCTACTCGTTCTTCTTCTTCATCGAGCCGATCGTGCGTCATAACCGGGCCTATTGGATCGGGTTCGCCGGTTTCTATGTGATCTTCGCTGCCATCTACGCGGGGATGGTCTTCACCCGCAAGCGCTGGCAGCATTACGCGCTGCTCGCGGCATGGGGCGTCCTCGGGGCGCTCTACTTCCCGCAACACAATGAAGCATCGGGAACGTTCATCTTCGTTGCAGCATTCGTTCCCTTCGTGACCGACTCGCTGGTCATCAGCGTCAGCACGATAGCGTTGGCCTCTTCTGCGATTGTGGCCGAAGGACTGCTGCTGCACATCAATCCGTGGTCGTGGGTCTTTTGCCCCGTCATCTCTCTCATCGTTGGCGGAACGAATCTCTTTACGTCGCAGCGTGCACGAGCCAACGCCAAGCTGGAAATGGCGCACGAGGAGATCGAGCAGCTGGCGAAGATGGCCGAGCGCGAGCGCATCGCACGCGATTTGCACGATGTGCTGGGACATACGCTGTCGGTGATCGTGCTCAAGTCGGAGCTGGCTGGACGGCTTTTCTCGCGTGATCCGCAGCGGGCCGCGGCCGAGATTGCTGATGTGGAGATGATTTCGCGGAAGGCGCTGGGCGAGGTGCGCGAGGCGATTCGTGGTTATCGGGCCGAGGGGCTCGCGGCGGAGATCAAGCGCGCGCAGAGCACGCTGGATGCGGCAGGAGTGAGCCTGGTGTGCGAGCAGGGTGCCCCAGAGCTCAATCCCGCAGTGGAGAGCGTGGTGTCGCTGGTTGTGCGCGAGGCAGTTACAAATATCGTGCGGCACGCGCAGGCGAGCCAGTGTGAGATGACATTCTCGACACAGAATGGGCATACTTCACTGGTGATCGTGGACGACGGACGCGGAGGCGCGCGCGCAGATGGCAATGGGATTCGCGGCATGAGGGAACGAGTGGAGGCACTTGGAGGGCTGTTTACGGTGGAAGGCAGCAAGGGCACACGGCTGACGATTCTGGTGCCGAGCGAGGGGCACGCCGAAAAGTCTCTTGCAGAGAAGACCCATGCGTGAGGTTACCAGCAAGATCCGTGTCATCGTGGCCGAGGACCAGGGGATGGTACTCGGGGCGCTGGCGGCGTTGCTCGAAACCGAGCCGGATATTGCGGTATGCGGCAAGGCGGCGAATGGGCGCGAGGCGCTGACTGCAATTGCGAAGCAGAAGCCGGATGTATTGGTGACCGACATCGAGATGCCTGAAATGACGGGTCTGACGCTGGCGGCCGAGGTGAGGGACCGGCATCCGCAGACGCGGGTGGTGATTCTGACGACGTTTGCAAGGCCTGGATATCTGCGGCGCGCTCTCGATGCGGGCGCCAAGGGCTATCTGCTGAAGGACCGGCCGGCAGCGGAACTGGCCGAAGCGGTGCGGCGGGTGCATCGCGGGCTGCGAGTGGTCGATCCGGATCTGGCGGCAGAGGCGTGGGACAGCGGGCCAGATCCGCTGACGGAGCGCGAGCGGCAAATTCTGTGGCGTGCGGGTGAAGGTAAGGCGAGCCTGGAGATTGCTGAGGAACTGCGCTTATCCGAAGGCACGGTGCGGAACTATCTTTCAGAGGCGATCAGCAAGCTGGGTGCGGCGAATCGGGTGGACGCGGCGCGGATTGCAAGAGCGAAGGGCTGGCTGTAGTTACAGAACTCAGAGCACAGAACACAGAGCTCACGAACCGCAGGCAAAGTATTCCGATTCGCACCAGGCAGAAAACCAGTCGCAACAGGTTCAACTGTGCTCTGTGCCCTGTGCCTAGCCCTCTACATCCCTTCTCCGGTAAACGGGTTCACCTGGTTCGGCTTGGCCGAGGTGGGATCGACCGCCGTCAGCGCGGGTTCTGCTTCAGGGTGGAGCGACGCGGAATTCGACGAGGCCCCGTTCGTCGAGTAGACTCGCAGCGGATCGCCGGGAAGCATGTGGTGTTCGGCCAGCGCGATGCGGATGCGTCGCTGAGTTTCGCGCATGGCGGCCCATTGCTGGTTGGCCTTCGTCTTGAGCTGCACGGGATAGATGACCTGCGAGCCTTTGATGGAATCAACACCCAGCAGGGTCGGGTCCTCGAGGAAGACGCTCTTGTAGGCCGGATCCTTGCAGACGCTCATGGCGACATCCTTGAGGAGGGCCATGACCTCGTCAGGATCGGCTGAGAAGTCGACCGACACGTTGATGGTCGCCACGGAGAAGTCTCGAGTCACGTTAGCGACGGTGGTGATCTGCGAGTTGGGGATGATGTAGAGGGTGCCGTCGCCATCGCGGACCTGCGTTTTGCGCAGAGACATGGCTTCGACGGTGCCGCTCAGACCAGCAAGCTTAACGGCGTCGCCGACGTTGAACTGGTCTTCGAAAAGAAAGAGGATGCCATTGAGGCAATCCTTCACGACGGTCTGGGCGGCGAGCCCCAGAGCCACGCCGGCCACGCCGGCGCTGGCCAGCAAGGGCTCAAGGCGGAATCCGAATAGCGGCAGGATCTGAAGCGCGGCGAGGAATCCGACGACGCCGATGCCCGTAGCCAGGGTGACGGACGCGAGAGTGCGCACCTGCGCTACATTTCTCCGGGCCCGGTGCTCGGCGATCAGGACCATGCGTCTGGTGACGAGCTTGAGGACGCGGGTCAGCAGCCATGCGCCAATGAGTATGACGACGATTTTCGGCAGCACGGTGTGAAGGAATTCCTGCAGATCGGTGAGCCACTTGCCGTTCAGCTCCCGGAAAAATTCACGAGGTCCAAACCAGAGAAGCGCGCCGAATACTTTTGCTGTCAGCAAGGTCATTCGTACCTATAATGTCCCACAAAGAGATTGGAGCCCGATGCGAACCCCTCTGCGATCCTTAGATGCGATTTTGCCGGGCGTGGTGCTGCTTGCGGGCATAGGAATATTGGCCGGGGCGCGGCCATTTGCGGCGCAGATAGCGCCTCCTGCGACACAGACGGCACCCACTGCTCCATCGCTGCCGGGGGCGGCGCGGCCGGGTCTCCACGGCGAAGATGACAACAACAATAACCCCTTGATGAGGCAGCTCTACCAGCAGCAGGCGTTGAAGCGGGCGGATATGCGCCAGAAGCTGATTGTGGACGATACGGCGAAACTCCTGACCCTTGCAGAGCAACTCAAGCAAGAGGCGGACAAAGGGACCTTGAACAAATCCTCCGCGACGCTCACACGAAAAGTGGAGGAGATCGAGAAGCTGGCGAAGACGGTGAAGGACAAGATGCGAGAGGGGCAGTAAAGCAGGGGTTAGGGATTAGGGCACAGGGATCAGGAAAGACGGGACGGCCGCATCTTTTGAGGGATGCGGCCGTGGTGTTTTGGCCAGGTTACTTGTTCACGGTTACGTTGACGGTGGTGCTTTGCGTGATCTTGCCAGTCGCAGCATCGGTGCCGGTTACGGTTACGGTGTAGCTTGCACTGCCGCCTCCGTTATTGCTGCCGCCGCTCGATCCGCAGCCGATGCCCAGACTGATGATTGCGGCGAAGACCAGCACGCCGAGCATGGTGCGCCAGCTACGGCGGCGAGCGGGGATTCCGAAGAAGACGACCAGCGCCAGGGTGGCTCCCCCGCCGACGGCGAGTAACTTGTCGAACGGTCGGTCGAGAGCTCCGCTGGTGGAGCTGGCGTTGATGGTAAGGGTGGAAGTAACGGCGGATGATCCGGTTACATTGGCGGTCGCCGGGTTGAGGCTGCAACTAACCGCCGATGAGTTCGAACTGGTGCAAGTGAGGTTGACGTTGCCGGTGAAGCCGCCAGATGGCGTCACGGAGATCATCGAGGTTCCGGACATACCCTGTGTGACCGTGATCCCGCCGCTGTTTGAGAGGGCGAAGCTCGGGGTTGTCACCATCACGGTAAGAGTAGTTGTCTCGACGAGAGTTCCCGAAGTACCGCTCATCGTAATGGTGTAGCTCCCCGCCGTAGTGCTAGACGTCGTGGCGATGGTCGCAACCGTAGTGACCGCCGTTGTTCCCGTGATGCTGAACGGAGACGCTGGAGCAAATGTCACGGTTGGCGGACTGGCTGCACCCGACGGTCCCGTGACCGTGTAGCTCAAAGCTACATTGCCCGTGAAAGTATTGGCCGGCGTAATAGAGATTGTAGAGGTATTGCCGGTTGTAGTACCCGGGGTAACGTTGAGTGTCGCCGGATTAGCCGCCAGGCTGAAGGTAGGCGTATTTGTTGACCCAGTGACCACGGCCGTGACAGCCAACGTGTGGATAAACTGACTGGTGGAATCTTGGCCGGTTACGAGGACGTTGTAGCTGTTGTTCGGGGTCGAGGAGCCGGCGCTGATGCTGAGGGTGAGCGCACTCGTACTGCCGCCTGAGAGCGTGGTCGACGAATTTACACTGCATGTTACGGTCGAGGCCGTGCAGCTGAAGCTCACGGTTCCAGAGAATCCGTTGACGGATGAAACGTTGATGGTATCGGTGCCCGAGCTGCCGGCTGTTACCGGGACGATAGTGGTCTGCGGAACCATGGAGAAGTCCGACAGAGGGTTCGAAATTGGATTGGTCAGCGTAAAGGCAGACGGCGCATAGACGGAATCGCCGTTGTACTGGACGGTGATGCTATTCGACCCCTGCAGCAGGTCCCGGCTACCTACGGTTGTGCTGAAAGTCGAGGTGTCTCCCGAACCTGCAGTCAAGCTAACGTTGCCCCCGCTAAAGCCGGACGAGTAGATCAGCACTTTGCCGGTGGGAGCTGGATGCCCGCTCTGGCCGGTTACGGTGCCGCTGATGGTAACGGTCGTCGAAGGAGAGATACTTCCTGAGATCGAGGCAGTGGTGGTGGAAGTCAGGCCGGTGACGCTCTGAATCGGGATGGTGAAGCCCTGGGACGTGCTGGCGTAGTTGCCATCGCCTGCGTAGCTAACGGTCACGTTGTAGCTTCCGGCCGCGACGTTCGACGGTAAGGTGATGGTAGCGATGCCGACCGGGGATGACGAGCTCGGGTCGACTCCGGGCTGGAGGGTCGCGCTTGTCGGCACTCCGGAGGGGAGACCGCTGATGCTTATGCTGCCGGTTGGCGCGGCGGCTGGACTGGAGAAAGGTACTCCGTAATGGGTCGAAGCCGCGGTATTGGCGCTGTTCTCCACCAGAATAGTGAGGACCGTGGACTGTCCGTTAATGAGCGCGCCGGAATTTGTGGTGAAACTGGTGGAGGCACTGATATCGGGCGTGTCCTTGGCGATGGAGAAGGTAAAGGCTGAGGCGGAGGACTTGTTGTAGCTGTTATCGCCGGAATAGCTGGCCGTCACGGAGTGCGATCCGATCGCCCATGGCGCGTTGTACTCGGCATCGCCTTCGGCGTTGACGACTGCAGTGTTGATGGTGTTTCCATTGTCAGCGAAGGTGACGGTGCCGGTCGGAGCGGTGAAGGTGATGGTGCTGCAGCTTGATGGTGGATTTGAAACTGCAATGCACTGGTTATAGAAGGTGGTTGGATATGCGATGCCGCTGAGAATCAGCTGTGTGCCGTAAGGAATGTTTGTCGTTCCCGATGTGATCGGTACGGTGTTGTCAATTCCTGTTCCTACGTCGAAGACATTGAAGAAGAGGCTGCTGTTCTCGGGCGAGACGGTGATCTGGGTTTTGGCCGAATCCGACTGGGCGTTCTTGCTGTCTCCGCCGTAGTGGGCCCAGACGTTATAGGTCCCACCGGGCAGGAAGTTGACCGAACCGGAATACGAGCCGTTGTTCAAGGTGAAGGTTGTCTGGCCCTGCTGGATCGGCTCGGTGCTGTCGGTCATCAGCGCTACTTTGCCGGTAGGAGTGGATCCGGTGACGGAGCCGTTGACCGTAATGCTGGTACCGTGGGTGAAGCTCGTCTGCGAAGGCGTGAGTGTCACGTTGCTGGTCGCGAAGCTGACCTTATTCCAGTTGGTGACCAGTACGTTGGCGTCGACGGTTCCGAGGCCGGTGGCAAGGTCATATCCGGCGGTGGCGTTGTACTCGGGCGTGGTTCCTGTGCCGATCTGGCCCTCAATCACGCCGCCGATGGTGATGGGAGTGGTGACGGCGATACAGTCGGGGGAATTGCTCGCCGCGGTGGCGGAGTAGGCGCAGGGGACGGAGATGGTGCCGTTCTGCACGTCGTGGAAGGCAGCGGGAACCTGCGCGGCCAAGGGATACAGCACGAAGTCGGCCTGGCCCTGACGTCCATATTTCTGGTTGACGAGAGCCATGATGCCGGCAAAGGCCGGCGTCGAGGCCGAAGTTCCGCCTACGCCGGTGAATTGGACTAAGCTACCGCTCGAGGCTGGCTGGCAGTCGCCGTCGCTGTAGCAGATGGGATAGTAGCTAAGGTTGGATCCGTCGGAGGCGAAGAGCGAGATGTCGGGAAGATCACGGACGCCGTCGGACGGAACTCCTGTGCCGGATTGCCAGGAAGGCTTGGGATATCCCGAAAGTGTGCCGGTGCAGGCGCCAGTCGTCGGGTCGTAGGAGGTGCTGCAGATGGCAGCATTGCTGGCACCGCCGCCGCCCCCGGCGATGGTAGTGGACCCAGTCAGATTGAAAATGTCGAGAATGTTGAGACCGTACTGGCTATCGTTCCAGGGCTGCTCGGCGATGACGCCGAGAATTGAGGTCATTGGCGTACTGTTGCTGGGCGTGGTGCTCCAGTATTGGCCGAGCTGAGTGTTCAGGGCGCTGGAGCCCTGATTCCAGGAACTGTAGTAGAAGTCGGTTCCGCCTACCGCAACGTTGTAAGGCGTGGAGGCATAGCCGCTGACGGCCTGACCTTTGACAGCATAGCTCGAGTTGGAACTGTCGCAGCCGGCGGAGCCGGAGTCTCCGGTGGATACGAGTACGCTCTGTCCCTGGGCGGCGGCCTGCGCGTAGAGGCCATTGAGGAAGGCATTGCCGCTGCCGAGGCCGAACTCGCATGAGCCGAAGCTGAGACTGACGACGGGAGCGATGTTTCCGTAGATAGCGTGCTCGAGGGCGAGAATCACGCCGCCCTGAACGGCGGTGTCGGCGGCGATGACGAGGTCAATCTGTGCGTTGGGCGCGACGGCGCCAGACCATTCGACGTCCAGGTAGGCCTCGGTAGAGTCGCCGTTCGGACCGTCGGGGTTGTTGATGCCGTCGACGCCGGGGTCGTTGCCGTCGATGATGACTTGAGGAACATTGCTGGCCGGCGACACATTAAAGAGGGTGCGGAACTGCTGGACAAGATAGATGTTGATGTTCGAGTCGTTGACAACCGCGATGGTCTGGCCGGTTCCGTTGGTGCCTGCCTGATAAAGGGGGTTGAGATCGTACTGGACGGCGTAGTCGCCAGGCAGGAGCGGATAATTCTGCTGGCTTGGGGTGCTGCCGCCGATGGTCCACTGGGGTGTGGTTTTGCCGGTGGAGGGGTTGTAGGTAGCTGTACCGAGCATGCGGGCGTAACTTCTGACCCGGAAGTTGTTGAGCGAGGCGAATCCACCGATTATCGTGGCCAGCGCCGAGGGAACCTTTGGGTCGGTGGCGTTGGCGTAATGCGTTTCTCCGTTGACCGCGTACTTATGTATCTGTGAGTGGAACGTATCGCGGAACTGGGCTACGCTGCCGCTGAATTCGATGGACTGGCGGCCGGAATTCACCTTTGTGACAGAGAAGCCGTGGGAGGAGAGCCAGGACTGGACGGTGGCAAGGTCCTGATCGGATGGGCCGAACTGCGTACCGAACTGGTCAGGCGTGAGCCACTTGTGATAGCTGGCTGAGCCGGGCGTGTGCAGATCGCTGATGAGCCTCTTGAGGGCGGACTCCTGGGTGTCGCTACGCTTGAAGAAGAGCGTGAGGCGGTCAAGGGGCATGCTGTCCGGTGCGGCGCCGCGGTCGTTTGCCCTGTTCGCCAAAGGATGCACGCTTCCCTTGAGGGTGACGACGGAGTTTTCGTCGATGGGCTGGGTGATGCGCGTGGTCACAAGCGACGAGGTAACCTGCGCGTCAAGCAAAGAGGGAGAAAACCAAGCCAGAGCTGCCACGAAACATGCAATCGGGCTCAGAAAGCGGGAGATTTTGGGAAGCATGGCCATCCTATCCAGTCTTGATGCGATTGAACGCGAACCTCAGGTGCAATGTTGATCACGCAACAGGCCCGTCCTGAAGGTGTTTTGTCTTGTGGCTCGACAGCCAGGGGATTGAGAGGCATATCGAGAGGTCGGCAGTTCGCAGATGCGGGAGCAAACGGGAATACGACGTGATTTCGAAAAAGCCGTACCCCGCAAATGCGATGGTTTTAAGCGATTGAAGGAGCCGTGTCAAGCAAATCCCGATTCGTCTGGTTACTTCGGAATTGATAAAGGCAACACGTGGTGGATTCCACAAGGCGGTATATGGAATGAAGTTTGGCCGTTGTGGGCAGAACGACATACGCGGAGTCTTGTCTGCGTCATTTAGACGGGCTTCTTCAGAATAAGTTGCGGTGTGTGTGCTTTGTGCCCCATGAGAATAACTGTAGAAAAAGGGGGACCATTCTGGCAGAGTGATGCGATAAGGGATATCGTCCGGTAGCAGATACAGATACGAGGGGAGAAGATGCTGACCTTCTGGCAGGATGTCGTCATCGTTATCCTGATTCTTCTTTGCTCCGTGCTCTTCAAGATGGTGATCGACCGCCTTTGGACCAGGGAGCACCGAAGGACCCACAACGACCTGATCGGGTGGCAGCTGAGCATTCTGGGGACGACCTATGCGGTGATCGTAGGGTTCATGCTGTACGCGGTGTGGAACAATTTCGGGCTGGCGGAAGTGAACGCGGATACGGAAGCCAACTCGCTCGTGAATGTATATCGCCTGGCCGATGGCCTTCCGGCAACACAGCGCGACGAGCTGAAACAGGCGGCGCGGGAATATGCAAACGTAGTGGTCGATAAGGACTGGCCGGTAATGGCTCAAGGATATACAGGAAAGCTCCCGAGCCGTGATGTCGACCAGAAGATGTGGCAGATTCTGATGACGGTGAAGGCGGCGTCAGGTACCGAGCTGACCGCAGAGGACCATGCACTGTATGAGCTGAGCTCGGTGGCAGAACATCGGCGGCTGCGGCAACTGCAAAGTGTCTCGCGCCTGCCGGGCGTGCTGTGGTTTGTGCTGATCGTCGGCGGTGCACTGTCGATCATGTCGAGCTGCATGTTTGGATCGGAGAGCTCCTGGCTGCACAGCCTGCAGGTATTTGCCTTTTCGCTACTGGTTGCTCTGGCTCTGATTGCAATTGCGGATATCGACCGGCCGTACCAGGGATCAGTGCACGTGGCGGACACGCCGTTCAGACGAGCGCAGGGGAACATGCAGTAGGCGCCTGGTGGGGGCTACGGATCAGTTCGATGGCTTGGGGGGCGGGCTGGATGGCGGCTCGGGAGGCAGGATTTCCGGGGATGACCGGGGCATCTGCGGTGCGAGCGGCTGGGGTGGAACAGGCCATGCGGCTTGAGGCGGTGGCGGCGGCGGACCGAATCGGGGCTTAGGCCGGCGAAAGGCGTAGATGATGGCCAGAAGCGGCGGCGCGAGGAGGACTCCCCAGAACGGGATGACGATGCCAAGCACGATGGGCGCCAGGATGGAGGCCCAGATGGGCACGCGCGAGGTTCGCTTCA
>JAFAKX010000242.1 GCA_019234945.1 Silvibacterium sp. | reverse complement strand
CCAGTTCACGATGTAGTCGCCGCGATAGATCAGCCCCTGCTCATACAGCCGCACGAACGCCTCGCGCACTGCCCGCGACAGCTTCTCATCCATCGTGAAGTATTCGCGCGACCAGTCGACGCTCGCTCCGAGCCGCTTCATCTGCTCGAGGATCGCCCCACCGTAGTGGCACCGCCACTGCCACACGCGCTTCTCGAACGCCTCGCGCCCGATCTCGAGCCGGCTCGTCCCTTCGGCCTCCAACTGCTTCGAGACCATCAGCTGCGTCGCAATCCCCGCATGGTCCGTCCCCGGAACCCACAGCGTCCGGTGCCCCAGCATCCTGTGCCAGCGGACAAGGATGTCGGACTCCGTATGCTCGAACATGTGCCCCATGTGCAGATTTCCCGTCACATTGGGAGGCGGCAGCAGCATCGTGAACACAGGGGCACCGTTCGCGTCTTCGTCCGCCTCTTCCGGCGTCGGCGCTTCGAACAGATGTTCGGCTACCCAATACTTCGCCCAGCGATCTTCAATCGCGCTGGGATCATAGGCTTTCTGTGATTCCTGGGGCATTTCCGGTGTGAAGACAACCCTTAACGATAGCATGCCAAACCAGGCCGCTATGCGCCTGCCTGGTCGTCACACCTGTCAGTTATCGCCGATCAAAGGCGAGAATGGCATGAGCGTGATCGCCGCTAGTCAGCGCACCTGGTTCGTTTTCAGCGAAGTTTTGCAACCTCCGCCGCCGCACTTTCAATAATCGCAGGCGGAAGCTTTACATAATGCTGCATTACAACGGAGTATTGTCCCTCGTTGAGCATCCATTTCAGGAAGCCCGCCATGGCCTTTGTCTTCGCCTTGTCTTGCATATTGGCCGGGACCAGAATCCACGTGAAGGATGCGATCGGGTAACCGGTTGGGCTTGCCACATCCGTGAGCAAGCCGCGGTAAGCATTCGGCATTGATTCCGTGGCGGAAGCAGCTTCAGCCATGATGCTCGATGGCGCGGCCCTGACGATCGCGCCGGAAGCATTTTCGACGTCGCCGTACGGTAAGTTACGCTCGATCGCGTAGTGGAGTTGAATATACCCGATCGAATTCGAAAGGGCTTTCGGGAAATCATCAACGTCGTAAGTGACTTTCGGCCCAATCACCAGATCTTCTACGCCGTCATCACCCTTCGCGCCCAGCCCGACCGGCCAATTCACATTCAGTCCTGCACCGGGACCGGCCTTCCACTCCGGGCTGACCCGGCTCAAATATTCGGTCCACAGGTATGTCGTATCGTTATCGTCGGATCGATGCACCACTTTTATCGTTTCGCTGGGCAAGGAAACGCCCGGATTGGCATCCGCAATCTCCGGGTCGTCCCATCTCGTAATCTTTCCAAGGTAAATGCCCGCCAGCGCGGCAGCCGTGAACTTCAATTCTGTATTTACCCCGTCTACTGAATAGATCGGCACGACCGCATCGAGCGCCATGGGGACCTGCAGAATATCACCGCCAAGCCTTTGCTTGGCCGTCTGCAGTTGCGCACCAGCCGGCATTATGTCCGTAGCTACAAAATCCGTTCTGCCTTCGAGAAATTCCTCAATTCCACGGTTCGAGCCTGTTGGAGTAAAGTGCAGCTTGACCCCGGGATTCGACTTCTTATAGCTCTTGATCCAGTCTTCGAACAGCGGGTACTGGGCCGTACTGCCGACACCATGAAGCGTCTGCGCGTGCAGTAAAGCAGATACGAAACATACCGCTAATACAGCGACCCGCCTGAACATTGCACGCTCCTCGATTCGCTTCCGTCCCGATGCTTACTCCCCGGAGCTAATAATTGAATTGCAGCTGCATTCTCAGGAGGCTCCCTACCTGGGCATTCACCGGCTTTGAGCCGTCTTCGAACAAGCGGTATCCGTACTGATATTGCGGCGTGAATTCAAAGCCTTTTCCGAACTGCACTTCGATGCCCATATCACCTTCCATGACGCGATACTTTCTGGCGTCGAGTTCGAACTTCTTGGCGCCGTCATAATAGGTACCGCGTACATATGGAGAGATTATTATCCTGCGCGGGAGCCGCCACTGATAATTCAGCAGGGCATAACCGCCATTGAGTTCCTTCTGTTGGATAGTTTTTATCGCCGGATTATATTCCGGCCCGGTGCCCCAGTTGTATTCCGTTTGAAGGCCCAAGGGCTGCGGAGAAATAATCAGGCTTACGGCAATACGCTGGTCGTTGTAAATAGCGTTCGGCACCGTAATTGTGCTGGAACTCAGGCTCGTGACTGTGTACTTTCCCACATAACCTTGAACGCTGGTCTCAATAAACTGACCGTTCCGCAGCTTGAAGGGATAAGTGTAACGAGCGACATAGTGAAAAAAGCGATTGGCCGAAGGTGTATTGAGGCCTTGTCCGTTGTACATGCCGAGGCCGAATTCGCCGTAGTCTCCTGACCCTTTCAAGCCGCTGGTGACTAACTCGGCGAAACGCTCGCGAATGTACGGGGGCGCCCAGTAATAGAAAATGCCGATGTCGCGTTCGTTGGTTTGTGCGCTATTAATGGCGTCGTCACGATCGAAATCCAGTCGATTTTGACTCGATTGCAAGTTGTCGAAGCCATATGGAATTTTCGACAGGCCCACACGGAACCGGTTTGCTTTCTTTTCATCGATGGCAGCATCAAAGTATGCATCGCGGAGCTGAGCATAGTTCTGAGACGATCCGCTCGAACTCGCAAAGTCGGGCTGCAGATAGATGGAGATCCGGTCTGTCACGTTGCCGGAGATCACGAGACGCATGCGGCGGAGAAAGAACGTGTTATTCGGCCCGATGGATTTGTCGCACTGATCGCACAAGTATTTGGGATTGGTGTTGACAACGTTGCTTTCACGAAATTGCATGTAGCCCCGCTCCGAGTACTTGTCATACCAGTGCTTGGGCTCTTTTACATAGGGTTGTTCCTTCTGCTCATTCTTGAAGGCCGCGGTTTGCTGTGGCGTCATCGCCGGTTCCTGGATTGGTTT
Organism: Silvibacterium sp.; assembly: GCA_019234945.1. Lineage (GTDB taxonomy): Bacteria > Acidobacteriota > Terriglobia > Terriglobales > Acidobacteriaceae > Silvibacterium. Next base: position 9,369 of record JAFAKX010000242.1, on the reverse strand, counting down.
GACCGGCTCCTGACGTATCACAGCTGCGGGCTGCCCGCGCCCGAGCGCTGTGGCCTGCTCGGAAAGCCGTATCGCAGCTTCATCGGATGGCTGGTTCCCGAACGCGATATCGCTGGAGTGCATCAGCTTATCGATAAGGGCCTTCTGCTCGGCCAATCCGGACTGAAGGCTATTGATCTGTGCTTGTTGCGCGGCCAGTTGCTCGTCCTGAGCGGCGATTCTGTCATTCAGGCGGCGGATCTGTTCACCTTCAGCAGTAAGGGGAAGAGCACTCCGGTCCTGGCCGAAGATCGTGGGGCTGGATACCACGCTAAACCACAGCGCCGTGCTCAATAGAGCAGAGCGCATTCCGTGACATAGGCAAGTGCGCATGGGGGGGACACCTCCCTATTCTGGTGGCCAAAAAGTATCGAGGGATCAGGTTACGGGGTCGTGAACACGACGTGAAGATTGCACGATGTTGATACGGCGGGAACCAAAGAGCAGTCCGACGACCTCACTGCCGTCGTCGTGAAAATCCTTTAGTGGAAGCGCAAGAGCTCACCACCACTACCCTTCTTCTCGCGAATCAGCTTTCTTACGAATATCCTCAATCAGCCCCTCTGCCCTGGCTCGCGCTGTAGCCGACTTCTGCCGTTCGAGCATGGACTGGAGTCTCACCATCTCCGAGTCCTTTTTCAACTGCGCCGACTGCTCGCGGATCGCTGTGGACTGAACCTTCAGGGCCCAGCTCCGCTCGATTACGTCCGCGATTTTCTGCAGCCAATCTTCCGGGGGCATTTGCGGGGGAACGACAAAATCGAACTCCCCCTCCACTGCGCCGTCATAGGAGCTGTCAAACAGAACGAGACCGGCATGCGAATATTCACGGGTGAGCGTAACTACTTCCTGGCGCTTTCTGCCAGGTCTTTCCGTCACCAATACCGCGTCAGCATCGGCTCTCTGTTGTATTACCGAACGAAATTCACTGATGGAGAGGCAAAGATCCACGGAGTAGCCGACGCTGCGGAGCACCAGCACCCGCTTGCAGTCATCAGGCCCAAAGTGAAGCACCGTGGCAGTCATATCATCCGTACTCCAGCTGCGAACATTGCTGGAGCATTTTCGGGAAACGATGCTAAGAGCATACCTCACGCTTCGCCTGACCGTTCTTGTTTCTCTGATTTGGACGCCGGGCCAGACGCCTGTGTTGGCTTCGATCCGCCCTGTCAAGCGTCTCGAAAGTAACCTCTCGCTGTAATCAACACACTCTGAAGGTAATGGCGCCCATTGAATCTGGCCGGCCTGGTACTTCCAGCTTGATAGAATGGAATCAGAATGAATGACTTCCGAAAGGCGCGCTGAATCAGCCGCGCCTTTTCGTTTTCAAGCCGCAATTTCGAAGATTGTCATCCCGAGCGAGCGCGCGGCGGCGTGCGAGTCGAGGGACCTGCTTTGTTCAGACCCGTTCAAGCCCCGCTTTTGGGGATTGAATGGCTGACTCGCTGACTTGCTGACCCGCTCCCTATCACGTCGGCTTGACCACTGGAACCGGCGCTGCCGCTGTCTTCAGCTTGGGCAACGGCAGTGGCTCAACGGCCCAGATGTACACCACCAGCTCACGGCTGTAATGCAGCAGCGGAGCCGTGTCCGGCAGAGTGATGCCGTGCGCCGCCGGAAGCTCATTCACCTCGAACTCTGCTTCGGCTCGCTCGAGCGGCCATGGCAGGTGATGAATGTTGCCCTTGAACAGCGCTCCGCCCTTATCGGCGGTGTAGAGGGCGTAGCGTTCGGTGAGGAACTGCTCGAGACCCTGCTCGTCCGAGGCCTGCCCGAGGCTGCGATAGCGCGCGCGGAACCGCGCCGGAACCTTGGCAAACCGGCGCTGGCTTGAGTAGAGGAACTCGCGATTGTCGCAGTGCTCGATGCGCATCTTCGACCAGTAGTAAGGCAGCTTGAAGAACGCCCGCGCCGCGGCGACGGCCAGCGGATTTGCGGCGTCTAGCGAAAAGAAGTACACGCCTCCAAGGTTGGAGTGTGCCTCGCGGACATAGGTGCGCAGGTTGAGCTCTGGGAAGCGGTTCGCTCCGGGTATCTCCGGCCAGCGGTGCATGCGGATCTGGTCCATCCAGAAGGGCACGATGCCGACCCAGGCGGTGCCGTCGAAGGTGTCCACGGTGAGGTTGGCGGGAAGGAGGGGGGCGATCTGCGCCGGGGGTATGGGCCAGTGCGCGAAGAGCAGATCGTTCCAGCGCTGGGTCATGATCCAGTGCGTGTTAGGTAGCGGCCAGGGGCGATGGCTGGTCGCGGAAAGTATTTCCCGCGGCTCTTCGGGCCCTGACAAGGTGGACGGCGCGAGCGCGAAATGAGAATGGAACCATTCGCGCTCCTCGCGCGGGTCAAAATTGGTCAAGTCGCGGTTGGCGAAGTCGTTCACGCCTTTTTCCCGAATCCAAATCCAAAGCAGGACTGCCGTTTAGGTAAGGCCATGGTTCGAAGTGATCCTAAAGAGACACCTTGAACGATATTAGTCGCGCGGTGTTTCTCCTGCCCATGCGGGATACCTTATCCTATTGCCCATGCCCAAAACTGAAGTCATGCCTGCCTCCTCATCGGCTTCCGAACAGTCCCAGAATCAGACCGAAGTGTTTGCGGTCCACGGTGCCGACCCGGAAGTCCTCGCCTACGCCATGGCGAAGTATTCGCGCTCATCGCTGTCGATGAGGGACTCTCTGAGAGAGATCAGCAGCCAGCGCGCCGAGCAGTTTCTCAACACATTCTATTTCCAGTACGGGCATCGTTCCATTGCCGACCTGGCGCATCTGGCGTTCGCGATCGAGCGCCTTTCTTTGCTAGCCGCGATTGTACTCGTCGATGAGCAGCGCTGGGACGGCCAGGAGCGCTCCACCCGCTACCAGAACTTCCGCAAGAGCGGTTGGTACATGCCCGACTTCGGTGGAGACCAGCAGGCTGCCGCGCGCTTCCGCGAGAGCGTTGAATCCCTCTTCGCCGCGTACCACGAAGTCGCCGAGGGCATGCTCGAGTCCCTCAAGGCCCAGGTTCCGTGTCCCGCGGAGATGAAGCCCGACGCCTATGAGCGCACCCTCCGCGCCCGCGCCTTCGACGTGGCCCGCTATCTGCTGCCACTCGCGACCAATACCTCGCTCGGCCAGATCGTCAACGCACGCACGCTGGAGACGCAGATCTCGCGCCTGCTCTCCAGCCCCTACGCTGAAATTCGCCAACTCGGCGAGAAGCTGCGCGCCGCAGCCACGGGAGCCGCCTGGAACGTCCACGCCGATGAGTTCGCCAAGCTTCAGCAGGAGATCGCCGCTCTCGATCCCACACTCGGCGAACGGGCCGCCGCTTTGCTCACCCGCGAAGTCCGCACCGCCCCCACGCTGGTCAAGTACGCCGCTCCAAACGAATACGAAATCGCCACGCGCCGCGAGCTCCACCAGGCCGCGACCGAACTGCTCAGCGACGAGTCCATCGATCCCGCGCCATCCGTCGACCTCATCGATAACGACGAATCCCTCGAAGTCGAACTCGCCACCACGCTGCTCTACGGTGCCTGCCACTACCCCTACCGCCAGATCCGCCGCCAAGTCGCCGCACTCGACGAAGCCCGCCGCAACGAAATCATCGCCCTCGGCACGCGTCATCGCGGACGCCACGACGAACTGCTCCGCGAATTCGCCTCCGGCAAGGCGCTCAAGTTCGACATCCTCATGGATATCGGCGGCTTCCGCGACATGCACCGGCACCGGCGCTGCATCCAGGTCCTTCAGGACTTCACCAGCGCTCACGGCTTCGAGATTCCCGAAGGCCTCGCCGAGGCAGGCCTTCAGCCGCGTTATGAATCCGCCATGCACGATGCTCACGCTGCCTGCGCGAAGCTGGCACAGAGCGTTGCTCCGGAATACGCGAACGCAGCCGACTATCTGTTGCCCCTCGGCACGCGAACCCGAGCCCTCTTCAAGATGGACTTCGCCGAAGCCGTCTACATCTCCGAGCTCCGCTCCCAGCCCCAGGGACATTTCTCCTACCGGCGCATCGCCTGGGAGTTGTACGAGGCCGTCCGCAAGCAGCATCCCTCGCTGGCGCAGTACTTCCGGGTGACGGATGTGAATGAGCCGGTGGATCTGCTGAAAAGATAGAGAATTCCGTACCCGGTTCTGCACAGCCACCGCCGCTAGAATGCCGCTAGCTGGACTTGTATTCACTGTCAACGTTACTATGGTTTTTGATTTTTCTTCGCCCAGTGACCTTGATGACGTAACATGCACCCAAACACCGGAATTGTCCTGATTTGAAACGTACCGCAGACTGGAGACACACCCGTGGCAGATGACCGTTCCCGCGCCGTAGATCTGGCGCTTTCTCAGATTGAAAAGCAGTTTGGCAAGGGCTCCATCATGCGGCTCGGCAGCAGGGAAGTGGTGCCCATCGCCACTATCTCCACCGGGTCAATCTCCTTTGACGCCGCGCTCGGCGTCGGCGGAGTTCCCCGGGGTCGGGTCATCGAGATCTTCGGCCCGGAGTCCTCGGGCAAGACCACCATTACGCTCCAGATCATCGCCGAGGCGCAAAAGCAGGGAGGCATGGCCGCCTTCGTCGATGCCGAGCACGCTCTCGATCCCGGCTATGCAAAGAAACTCGGTGTCGATGTCGATAACCTCCTCGTCTCACAGCCCGACTATGGCGAGCAGGCCCTCGAAATCACCGAGGCACTCGTCCGCTCGGGAGCCATCGATGTGTTGGTTGTCGACTCGGTCGCCGCGCTTGTGCCCAAGGCCGAACTCGATGGCGAAATGGGAGACTCCCACGTCGGCCTGCAGGCCCGTCTCATGTCCCAGGCCCTCCGCAAGCTCACCGGAACGGTCTCGAAATCGCGCACCTGTCTCATCTTCATTAACCAGATCCGCGAAAAGATCGGCGTCATGTTCGGCAATCCCGAAACGACCACCGGAGGCCGCGCGCTCAAGTTCTACTCGTCGGTTCGCGTCGATATCCGCCGTATCGCCGCCGTCAAGGAAGGCGAGGCCGTCGTCGGTTCCCGCACCAAAGTCAAAATCGTCAAGAACAAGGTCGCTGCACCATTCCGCGAAGCCGAGTTCGACATCCTCTATGGCGAGGGCATCTCGCGCGAGGGTGACGTGCTCGACCTTGCTGTGAACAACAATATCGTCGAGAAGTCCGGCGCCTGGTACAGCTACGGCGGTGAGCGCATCGGACAAGGCCGCGAGAACGTCCGCAGCTTCCTCAAAGACAACCGCGACGTTTTCACCAAGATCGACGCGCAACTCCGCCAGAAGCTGGGCATCGTGAACCCCAACGCGGCCCCCGAAGTCCCGCCTGTGCCAGTGAACGGCTCCGCCGCAGCGCAGGAAGCGGTAAAGCCGGCAGCCAGACGTCAATAAGGAGATTGCCAAACTGGAGCGAAGCGGCAGACCGGAAGGTCTGCCGTTGTTCTTGCTATAGAAATTGTGCACTCACCGCGCCACGACTACAATCTCCATGGCGTGAATACCGTAAAGGCCATCTATCCAGGCAGCTTTGACCCGGTGACCAATGGTCATCTCGATCTAATCGCGCGGGGCGCAAAAATTTTCGACCATCTTGTCGTTGCTATCCTTCGCAACTCGTCGAAGAATCCACTCTTCACCATCGAAGAGCGCATCCAGATGCTCACCGAGGGCGTTGCTTCCTTCAGCAACGTCTCCATCGCCACATTTGACGGTCTGCTCGTCGACTTTGTCCGCGAGCAGCAGGCACAGGCCGTCATGCGCGGCATTCGCGCCATCAGCGACTACGAGTACGAGTTCCAGATGGCGCTGATGAACCGCCGCCTCGCACCCGAACTCGAAACCATCTTCATGATGCCCGACGCAAAGTACTCCTTCGTGAGCTCGCGCCTCGTGAAGGAGGTTTTCATTCTTGGCGGATCCATCGAAGGTCTCGTGCCGAAGTTTGTCATTGATCGCCTCACGCGGCGCGTTCCGAAAGGCTAGTTCGTCTTCAGATCTGGCCCTAAGCTATCTCTGAAACGTCGCCCTCCGGTGAAGGAACCAGAATGTTCGAGCGCTATACAGAAAAAGCCCGCCGTGCGATCTTCATCGCGCGGTATGAAGCAAGCCAGTTCGGACTCCAGGACATTGATGCGAACTGTCTCCTCATCGGCCTTGTCCGCGAGGACGGTCAGATCAGCACGCGATGGCTGGCCCTTGATGCCACCGAACTCTACAGTCTCGTCGAATCACAGACGATCAAGTCCAAGCCGGTTGCCACCAGTGTAGACATGCCTCTGACCAACGAGGTGACGAGAGTACTCGCCCATGCGGCTGAAGAAGCTGAGCGGCTGGCTCATCGCAACATCGACACCGAGCATCTCTTCCTCGGCCTGCTCCGCGAGCCGGACACATTTGCGGCGAGAAGAATCAAGGAGCGCGGCCTGACGCCCGAAGAAATCCGCGTGGCTATAGCGCAGGACTCATCTGGGCGTGAGCCAAAGGAAGACCCTCAAGGTCGTTCGGTGCAGCGCGACCTCAGAGTCAAAGTCCTGAACGAATCCGAAGGAGAGCTTGACTTTGAGGAATTGGCCACTCTCCTCTGGATGTCGCGCCCGCCCACCATTGGTGAAGCTATCCTGGTCAAAGAGGCAGGAGCCCTGGAGCGTTATCGCATTGTCGACGTTCTCTGGAGTATTCAGACCATGGATGCCGTTTCCCAACCGGCTGAGATTGTCCTCAAGGTTCGCAAAGAGCAGCCATAAACCACAGGGGCGAAGCATTTCTCACCACCCCTCGCCAAAAATCTGAAAAAATAGAATCACCATGACGACAGCTACTGCCTCAAAAATTTTCGCCGATCGCATCGGACGCATCGAAGTCTCGGCCACCATGGCCGTTACGGCGGAAGCCGCCAAACTGCGCGCCCAGGGCGCCAAGTTGGTCGACTTCGGAGCTGGAGAGCCCCACTTTGCCACGCCGCGCCACATCAAGGACGCAGCCATCGAAGCTATCAACGGAAACTTCACGCGCTACACCGTCGTCTCCGGCATTCCCGAGGTGCGCAAGGCCATCGTCGAGCGCCATGCCTGCGACTTCGGCTCCGACTACGCGCCCGATGAAGCCGTATTCACTACCGGCGGCAAGCTGGCCATCTTCAACGCCATCCAGGTGTTGGTCGATCACGGCGACGAAGTGATTCTGCCCGTGCCCTATTGGGTCTCCTACAAGGACATCATTCAGTATGGCGGCGGCAAGCCTGTCTACCTTGAGACCGACGAGTCGGAGAACTTCCGCATCACGGCGGAGGCAATTGAGAAGGCGATCACGCCGCGCACCAAGGCCATCCTTTTGAACTCGCCGTCGAACCCTGCTGGTTCCGTCATCGCTCCTGCCGACCTCGAGCGCATCGTGCGCCTTGCCCACGAGCGCGGCATCTATCTGCTGCTCGACGAGTGTTATGTCTACCTGCAATACACGGGCGCACTCCTCAGCGGAGGCTCCTTCACTGACTGCAAGGAGCACATCCTCGTGCTCGGCTCTCTCTCGAAGACCTACGCCATGACCGGCTGGCGAGCCGGTTTCGCGCTCGGGCCCAAGCCTATCATCGCCGCCATGAGCAAGCTGCAGAGTCAATCGACGTCTTCGACCGCGCACTTCGTACAGAAAGCGGCAGTCGCCGCCCTCAACGGCTCGCAGCAATGCGTGTCCGAGATGCGTGCCGACTACCTCGCCCTGCGTGACCGCATCCTCGGCCGCCTGGCAGAGATCCCGGGTATCACCTGCACCAAGCCTGAGGGAGCCTTCTACGTGTATCCGAATGTCTCGGCCTACCTCGGCAAGCCCGGCGCTCAGAACGCTCTGGAACTGGCTTCTCGCCTGCTGCACGAGGTGCATGTCGTCACCGTGCCCGGTGAGGCGTTTGGAACCAAACAGCACCTGCGTCTTGCCTATGCCGTCTCCCACGCCGACGTGGACGAAGGCATCGACCGGATGAAGGCATTCTTTGCAAAGCTGTAGAGCAGTTCTCCTTAGTTGGCTGCGCTCGAACCAAGGGCGCAGCCAACTAGGCTAGTCGAACATCTCTTATTTATGATCCTTCGCGTCCGCGGCATCCTCTTCGACATGGACGGAGTCCTCGTCAGCTCACTTGGCTCCGTCGAGCGCACCTGGACAACCTGGGCTGAGGCTCGCGGTGTCGACCCGGCTCTCGCCATCCGCACCGCGCACGGCCGCCGCGCTATCGAAACAGTCCGCCTGCTTCGCCCCGACCTGAACGATGTGCAGGAGCTGAAGTGGCTCGAGGACATGGAGGTTGAGGACAACGAGGGCCTCGAAATCCTTCATGGCGTGAAGCCGATCCTTGAATCCTTGCCGGAGAACTACTGGACCGTTGTCACCTCCGCCACCGACCGTCTTGCGCGCGCCCGCATGGCCTATGGAGGCATTCCCGTCCCAGATCGCATAATTACTGCCGACATGGTTTCGAAAGGCAAGCCCGATCCCGAGCCCTACCGCCGCGGCGCAGAACTGCTCGGCCTCGCGCCCCAGGAGTGCCTCGTCATCGAAGATTCCGCCTCCGGCGCAAAGGCAGGACATGCCGCCGGCTGCAAAGTCCTCGCCACGCTCTTTTCTCATTCGCTCGAAAGCCTTGCCGCTGCCGACTGGATCGTTCGATCGCTCGAAGATGTGCAGGTCCGTATTGTCGACCACTTGATCGAGCTTGACTTCGAGCCTGTCGCCCGTGAAGCCGCTGCTGCCTCCGCGTCAGCCCACTGAGTGTTTAAGCTAAATCCAGCCATGCCCTATACCGTCCGAGTTGAATACGCCGACGCGCGCAGGATGCGCACGCGCAACAAGCCCTGGTACCGCGTCGCGCACTGGCCCATCTGGATCTGGGTCTTCTTTCTCGCACCTGGCCCGCTGACGTTCGATCTCTTCGAACACGGGCCCAGCGGCTATAACCTGGTGTGGTTGATTTGCGTGATGGTCGGAACCGGTATCGCCGGCATCTTCGGACAATTGCCTGGCGTGGAACCGAAGCCCTACATTCTGCGTTTCACCGAGGACAAGCCGAATCCGCTTTACCGGCGCATCTGCTACACATTCGCATGGGCTGACATCATCACGTTCGCGACGTTGAATCTGGTGGGACTTGCGATCGCGGTCGTGAGCGGCGTCTGGATGCTGAAGCAGATTTATCAATACGCCTACTTACCTTTATATGGGACAATCCTGCTGCTCGGCGCAGCCGGCATTCTGCCGCGAGTTCGCTCTTCGACGAAGGGTGAAGGCACCGAGCGCCGCTACTTCTACGGATCGGTCTGGGCCGTCACCCTGGCGCAGACGCTGCTGATGATCCTGTGGAAAGCGCTGCCGC
>JAFAKX010000216.1 GCA_019234945.1 Silvibacterium sp. | reverse complement strand
CTAGATAGGGAAAAGGCATTTCCCCGGCTTCTTCCTGCAGAATCCTCGACCACGATGTGACCCCTCTGAAATCGACCCTGAACCGGAAAAGTTAACCTCCTTGTCTGCCCAGCCCCTGGGCAGACAGTTGGCGGCTGGTCCTCCCTTCCCTCGCGCCCGTGCGCGAGGGCTTTTGGCTCCGACAGGACGGAGAGACCTGGTCTCCGTGCCAGGGCACGAGCGAGAGCACCTTCCATTTGGCTGAGCGGATGTAGCCGTTGGCGCCATAGACCGGCTCGCCTTCCGGATCGACCTTCAGCTCGTAGAGCTTGTCGTAGTTCTTGGCCGTCTGAATGGTGTACCGCTCGTAATTCGAATAGGTCAGGCTGCCGTCGTCGCGGAAGACCTCGATGTAGCCGGTGGCGCGCTGCGTATCCGTATAGCCCATGCCGGCCTGGGGAAACTGCCCGGTGGCCAGCACGCCCGGCTTGTAGACGGGCGCCACGCCGCGGTAGATGGCGACGATCTCCTGGGTCTCGTAGAACTGCCATCCCTCGCCCTGGCAATACTGACAATTGGGACGGGTGCTGCCGCCGGTGGTCGGATCCCAGCAGCCCGGATAAAGGGGTGGCTGGCGGAGGGGGAGAGCTTGTGGACGGCGGACTTGGCCGCTGAAGTCGTGATGTTGATGGCCGGGCCGGCTGCGTAGTAGTGGATATGCGCGGTGTGCGCTGTGTGGCTTTGGTTCACTCCAGCGCTGGGCCCATACTCATCGTGTAATTCAATCCGGGCGCGCCGGTTTTTTGCTTGACGGAGTGCCCTCGCAAGGAGTATGAGTAATTGAGTATGCTGGATTTAATGTCTCACGCCCCATCCTCTGCCCCCCGCCGGTGCTCGGGACGCTCAAGAAATCCGTTGCCGAAGGAAAATTCGCCGGCGACCCAGCCGTTATTTCCCGGATTTGCCGAACCCCACGCGCCCATTAAATCGCTGTCGCGATGATCGCCAGTGAGTTGCACAAAGCTGGTCGCCCGTTGCCTGGGCAGGTAGGAAGCGGCGAGATCGACAGAGTTGTTTCCTTCGCGTGCGTTAAACGCAGCTCCATCGATGCGAACGCCCTCAATGGTGGAGGCAATGAGGAAATTCGGATCGGCATAGCCATTGCCGTGAGCATTGGCAGGCAGGTCATTGGGATAGAGGAAATCGCCGATCTGATAGAACTGGGCGATCGGCTCGCCGTGGTCGCCTGCAACTCCCGGCGCGAAATACTGCGGAGCCTTGATTCCTCCCGAGGCAGTTTCAATCGGCAGCACCTGATCGTGGACGATCACGCTCTGAGCAGGATCGGGCGTAAGAGAAGACGGCTCCGACGCAACCACGGTGACCTGTTGCGAGACAGGGGCGATCTGCCGAAACTGCACGTTGATCTCTGATTCGCGACCCACCGCGACCGAAACATTGGCTATGACCGTGAGGAACGAAGGGGTCTTTACGGTTAACAAATAAACACCCGAATCGATACCCTGCAGGGTGAAATCACCCTCCGCGTTGCTGGTGGTCTCCGCGATCTGGGTTCCGGCGGAGTTGAGCAGTTCAATGTGGGCCTGACTCACTGGCGCATTCTGAGGATCGATGACGTGCCCGTGAATGGCCTCTGCCTTTGCTATCAAGCTCCAGAAGAGCAAAAGCAAGGCGGTGATGTGCTTGAATAGGCGGGCTGAGGCTAACGTCATTTGGGTCGCCTCCTATTGAGGAATCCAGTGTGGGTGAGAACCAAACAGTCCATCCACAATGCCGATTCGGTAAGAGAGAAATACTCCGAAGCCCAGGCTCAGTACACCCGATGCAACGGCCATGCCGCGATTCCACCACGACAGTTTCCGGGCCGTGTACACGAACGGCAATGCAATTAAAGCGGTGATCAACATCATCCCGATGACTGTGCCGAGCCCAAAGACTAATAGGTATCCGATCTCCCACCACGGATCCTGGATAGTCGTCATTACCAGCAATGCGACAGCGGCCGACCCCGCCAAGCCGTGCACGATGCCAACTACGAGAGGCCGCAGGATGCTGAACAGTCCCATCGATGCGGTAGTTGACTGCGCAGTTACCATATTTCCGTCTGCGAGCGATTCTGTAAGGGCGGATTCTTTAGGGTAGGAGGCGCCGCTCCGGTTCATCCCGGTCGTGCATCCGTCGGCCGAGCCAGGAACCATCCTGGACACCATTCGCTGCAACACGCCGGTCAGGTTGAGAAAACCGAGAAGGATCAGCATCAGCCCGACAGAGAGTTCCATGGCCAGTCCTAGCCGGGCTGGTATTGCAACTTTGAACAGGATGATTGCGGCCCCTACAAGGAAGATCGTGAGAGTATGACCCAGACCCCAGATCACGCCGATCAAGCCGGCCCTGCCGACTCCCCGCAGCTTGCTGACAATAGTGCTGACCGCGATCACGTGATCCGGGTCAGTGGCATGGCGCATGCCGAGAAACAATCCCAGCAATGTAATAGCAAGAAACGAGGTCATAAAAGATCCTTTCGGATTGATGCAAGTCCGGGTTACAGCGGAACACGATGCGGTGATCAAACGTGAATTTGCACGATGCCCGCGGCCATCAGGCCACGCACAGTAATGACAGTACCGAGAACAGTAATCATTAACGCCGACGCCAGAGGCAGCCAGCGCTGGATAAGAGGCCCGTCCGTGCCGATACGCGACATCAATCGTCCCGCATACACGGCAACCATGCCCATCGCGATCAATACCACGGCCAGGCCGACGCTGAAGGACAGGATTAAAAAGAGTCCGAACATCACTCGATGAAGGGCGAGGGCGCTGAGCAGGACAACCAGAGCGGCCGGACAGGGCACGATGCCGCCGGTGATTCCGAGTAACAGAAGCTGGCGCGCCGGCATGGATCCTCTCAATCTTGACGCGGGAGATTCTGTAACACTAGTTATTACATTAGTGGCGCTCCGTGACGGTAGCTTGAAGAGGGATCCGTGGCTATGGCCACCAGCGCCGTGGGAGTGGCCTGCTTCTCCGCCGGCATATCGCTGGAGAAATAAATAGAAGCCCATTCCAGCGATTAGAAGGCCCGACAGCACGCCGAGAAAGGGGTACAGCTTTTCCGGCAGGATGTACTTTTGTGCGTAAAGAGTGACAGCTCCAAGCAGATACACGCCCGCCGTGTGGGTGATGGTCACAATCATCCCCAGCAGAAACGCGTGCCACGCCGTGCCCCGCGATCCCACAAGGTAGGCCGCGACGATCGTTTTTCCGTGTCCGGGTTCCAACGCATGCAACGCGCCAAGTCCAGCAGCGATGAGGGCGGCAAGGAATGCGATCCCAATTCCGAGCCTTTGCGTGGCTATGAGTTCTGTGAACGCGCTGCGCGGAGTCTGTTGACGGTTGGGCGCAATCGCGATTCCGGGCTGCGTCACGGAAGGCGCGGCCATCCCCGGCGCCTTGCTCGGCGCTTCGGAAACTGCAAAGTTTTCGCGTTGCTTCGAGAAGCGTGCGGCCAACGGAAGATGCTTGGCCGCTGCCACCGACGAGGTTGAGGCCGGTGCAGGAGCTGCAGGGGCAAACGTGATCGACGCTTCTACAGTTTGCGGCGGCCCATTCACGAGATCAGTCGGGTAGTTAGTGAGCTGACCGCTGCGATCGTGATCCGGTACGGTGGTGTACGCAATGACGACGCCGCGGCCAGCTTTGGCAACCACCTCTTTCCATCCTGCCCGGCCGGGGAAGTTGGCGTCCTGAAAGCTCAGCCGGCATCCATCCAGTTTGCACGCGATCTTTCCGCGGTAAAGAAAGCCGAACTTCATCGTCGGCAGGCCGCCGGCTCCGGGAGGAAAGAGCACGGTCCACGAAACCGGCTGAAGTGAGACCTTATTTCCATCCACAGTGACGCTCAGTCCCGATGCAAACTCTCCCGCTTTGGCGCTCAAATAACTTTGCAGTTTCGGATCGTCCGGATGGCCACTCAATCCGGCCTCCTGCATTTCCTGGAATGTTGGAATCTCTGCCATGTCGATCAGGTAGAGAACATCCACGGAATCGCGCTCGATTGTGATTCCCGTGTAGTGGCTGATACTGAAGTTTCCCATTGGATGAGCGACGGAGTTAACCGGGCAAAGCACTACTGTCAACGTAATCAGGGTCAAAGACAGGCAACGAAGGGCAACACCAGCACGCTTTCGCGGCATGATCTTCTCACTTTGCATTTGCCGCCTCCTGAACTGGGGACGAGCCGGTCTTCGTCGCCAGCCAGGCGAGAGTCTGGCGGGCGGTTTCCGCGTGGATGGGATGGAAGTGCGGATTAATCGCCAGCGCCTCGTGTAGGAATTCCTGCGCCCTGGCAGTATCACCCAGATCGGCATAGATCATCCCGGCATGAAAGAACAGCTGCGCGTCCCTGGTTCCCTGGCTCAGGGCGTGAGACATGACGGCTGCGGCCTCCTTCGATTCGCCCTGTCGAAAGAGCGCCCACGCGAGTGCGTCCCAGGTGTAGACGTCATGACGAACTTCAAGCTCTCTGCGGGCGAGCAAAACTGCCTGTTCGAGCTTCATGCCATGGTCCGCGTAAAACCAGGCAAGATCGCGATTATGGATCTGTTGGTTGATCTCGCTCAGGTGGCTGATGAACTCAACCAGCTCGAATTCCTTTTGGGCTTTGCCGGATTCTCCCAGCGCCCGATATACATCACCCAGCGCTGCGGCATACTCGGGATACGGGACCGCCGCAATAGCCCTGTCGTAGAGTGCGGCTGCTTCGTGGTAGCTGCCCTGGGCGCTACGTACCTTGGCCAGCCCCGCAAGCGCGCGATAGTAGCCCGGGTACAGCTGCAGCGCAGCAAGGTAGGCTTCCTCGGCGTGCGTGGTGTCTCCAGCCTGGAAGTATTCCTCGCCCAGCTGGTAGTTACTCCAGGCTATGTTTTCCTTCGGCATGTGCGTTTCGGTCGCGGTCTTAACCGCGCCCTGCATCAGCTGAATTGCGCCTTGCGAATCGCCTGCGATGAGGCGGAGGTAGGACAATCGGCTGTCATGCTGGTAGGAAATGGACTGCCGTTCATCCTCAGAACCGTAGACCAGTTTGAGTCTGGAATACGCCTCGGCTGCATTCTGATAGTCGCCCATATCGGCCAGTGCATCGCCTGCAATTGCCCAGGGCGAAGGGTCTCCTGAACCGACTGCAAGTGCTTTCTGTGCCCAGGTGTAGGCTTCCTCGAACTGGTGCTCCGCCATGCAGGCGACGGCCATCTGGGTCATCGCAAATGCCGCGGCCGGATCATTCGACATCAGATCGAGTGACTTACTGAGAGCCTTCTTGGCTAACTCGTAGTCTGCGGAATCACCTGTCTCCCTGCCTTTTTGCAAGTAAGCTGCACCCAGACCGGCATAGGACTTGTAGTCGCCGGGGTACATTTTCACCTTGATCGCAAGGCTCTTAATCAAGACGTCAGTGGTCCCGTCCTGTGCCGGCAATGTAGTGGGCGCCAGAACAAGAGCGAACAACAGCATCAGAATTTTACGGATCATTGTCGCCTCCACTTTCGCGCTCACCGATTGTTCGTAGCGATTGCAGAGGCAGCGATTGCCTTCGCGAGGGCATCATGAGCCGCCACCGCGACCTCTGACTCTGGATTCAGTTCGAGCGATTGATTCAGATAGCGGACTGCATCGGCGTGGTCATTAAGCCTCTCGGCGATCGCTCCCGCATGATAGAAAATTGCAGCGTCACGAATGCCGACAGAAAGAATAGTGTCGACCTGCTTCTTTGCCTCGCCATAACGACCATTCGCGCATAGCGCCCAGGCGTATGCGTCCAGAGTGAATACATCGTGACGCTTGCCAACCTCGTGTTCCGCGACATGCAAAGCTTCAGCCGGCTTGTTTCCGCGACCCAGATAGTACAAAACTAGTTCTCTGTTTGCATTGGCCGCTTCATTCGTCACCTTAAGGGCCTTGAGCTCAAAATCTTTGTAGGTACTTGCAGCTTCAGCCGATTCGCCGGCGCACTCCAGTGCCGAGGCAAGAACGTAGCGGCTGCTTAGACTGATGGAACTATCGTCGCGCTGGCGCAGCAGGTCCAGAGCTCGCTTGTAATGGTGTCGCGCAGTCTCGACGCCAGCGTACGATCCTAGCGTCAAATAGTAGCCGGGGAATTTTTGCAGCGCAGATTGAAGAAGGCTCTCAGCCTCATCCAGATGACCCGTGGAGAGCTGAATCTCCGCCATTTGCGTAAGGGTCCAGGCCTGGTCTTCCGTTTGCGTCGGAGGGATCTGCTGGTAGGCCTGAGAATAGAAATCCAGTGCGCCGCTTGTATCGCCATAGATGACCCGCAGCCGTGCCGCGCGCAGAAGCCCGGGTACATTTCCCTCGCGCAGATCCAGCATCCATTGAGTAGCCCGTTCAGCCTCGGCATAGTCGCCCAGTGCCGTCGCTGCATCGGCGATGAATCCGTAGGTAAGCGTGTCGTCTGGCGTCTTTTGATTCAGCATCCTGGAAAACTGCAAGGCTTTAGCAAACTGATCGCGAGCCAGAAGAATCATGGCGTGCGCTTTTTCGCCTTCGAAGTTCCCCGGAACTCGCTTGGCCGACTCCTTCAGTGCTGCTTCCGCCTGATTCAAATAGTCGCTATCGCCGGTCTCCCGGGCTCGCCGGATATAAGCCACCGCGAGATCGTTATACGGCTGGGCCTTGTCAGGATGTGCCTGAATCGCCGACCGCGACCAGGCAATCTGCTGTTCGGCGGGCGTCAGTCCGCGGGAAAGGGACTGTCCGTGCGCGAAGAGGGCCAGAAGCAACGCTGATGCGGTAAATAGGATCTTTTTCATAGTCATTTCCTTAGTCCCGTTCAGGTCCCAGTCGAGTAGGGTGTGAGGCTGCGCGGACGGCGGCCTGCGCAGCCTCAGTGAGGATGACTTAGTTGATTGGTCCTCCGCCTGGCTCGCCTGGGTCGATATGGCGGCGGTTACGACCGCTCGGTGAGTCTGCGAGATATGGGAACTCTGTGCGGAAGGCCACATCGTTCACATTGACTCCGTCTCCGAGCCGGTTGTTGGGGAACATGTTGAACTTAGTCTGTAGAACACCGCCGACGGCGACGCGTAGTGTAATGTCCACTACGTCGTCAAACAGGCGCCGTCCATTGGGATAACCGGCTGCATCGCCTCCTATGAGTCCAAGGCGACTCGCTGAGGCCAACGGAGTCGGAGGCACTCCGGTGTTGAGCCGCAGCAGATCAGCGATAGGACCAGCTGGAGTTCCCGGCGCAGCGATCGGAGCCGCATACGTGACCAGCGGTAGCAGATCGGTGCGGGGGGCGGACGGCACCTTCAACGCTCCGCCATAAAGCGCTTCAACAACATGGACAATGGGCGGATCGAGGAAGAAGTTGGCAAATTGCTTGTCATTTGTCGGTTGGTCCATACTCCAGCGATCCTTGGAACCAATGCCGATCACCAGTTCGTTGATCAGCGGATTCCCCATTCTCTGCACCTGGCGATACGGCCCGAAGTGGGTCGCCGGGTTAGAAGAGTGACGGACCGTGACGCGAGGTCTGGACGTTGTGCCCCAGATTCCGATCGTCGCGGCGGGCGAGTTAGCCGATTCAATTTTTCCGGTTTTGGTGAGCATCTCGATCGGTACTTCGAGCGCAATGGTGTTGACGGCATAGCCGGAGACGGTGTCTGAGGCGAAGTTCTGCTTTGCCGCATCTTCCGTATCCGTCAGCACGCCCGGGACGCCGCTACCCAGGGTGCGATAGTTGACCGTATCGAAAGTGGCGCCCAGATCGATGAAAAAGGGATCGTCTACAGTTCCCGCCAAAACGGATATCCCATTGTTCAGGTGGTAAGTCGCAGCTTTGAACAGATCGTCGTAGTTCATTGTGCGAGGCCCATTGTTAGTCGGCAGGGCAAAAAATGGAGAACCGTCTGCGTTCGTTAGTTCGACGCTTTCTACGACATCGTCATCGCAGTCTTCGTCGTGGTGGCGGTCTTTCCTGTACTTGACCATGGTGATGGTGTAGGTCTGGCGTAAATTCAAGCCCGGATTATTAAAGTCGCGGATTTGAGGAGGCACCACGAGAGTTGAAGTTCCAGGTGCATTCGCACCGTGGTCTCCAATCCCCGCAAGTGCTACGGGAATAGTGGGTATTTGAAACTGGGTCTGAAAGCGAATCTGAAAAGCAATATCCGTTTTCGCGTCGTGGTCATTGTCGATGTGAATCTCATACAGGATGTTGGGGTCGAAGGGAAACCAGTTGGGACCGTTTGCCGGCTCCAACAAAGGATCCACATTCATAATGATGGTGACTTTGGAGCCCGGGGTGTTGGGCGACTGGTTGGGGCCATAGCTCACAAAGGCGTACATATCAGTAATGTCCGCTTTGTGATCCAGGGCGGTAATGGGTGCCTCACGGTGACTGGAAGCGAAAGCGCTGGTCGACGCGATCATTCCTGCGGCCATGAAAAGTGAAAAAGACTCTCGAAGCCATTTCATCGGTTGTCTCCTGGAGTAGCTGCCTCTCATACGCCAGCTGTCGGCCATGTTGTGCAGGCAGATGACGAGGTGTTTGGACAGCCCGCGCACGCAGCAGGCGTGTCCGCCTTAATCGATCGAAACTGTTACCAGTACGAGCGGGCGGGAACTTCGGATTTATGCAGCCCTACTATTTATCCAGTATTCATTTAGTGGGCGCGCCCGAGGGTTGGCACCGTAGTTTGAGATGGATCGACAAGAGGTCCACTACGAGACATTTAGCCGCGATCACTTCTCCAAGGCCGCCTTAACATCCGTTGGATGGTCGGCTCTTCGCGGTGAACTGTCGCCATAAGGTCGGGGAGGCGCGCCCCGCGACCGGCCTCCCAGGACGTATGAAGCATAGTTGCACCCCATGTTGGATCGCCCAGGCTTCGAGCGCTCGGCCGGTAAACTCGC
>JAFAKX010000164.1 GCA_019234945.1 Silvibacterium sp. | reverse complement strand
GATCGTCGTGGGCCATCCGGTCCGGCGCTTCGGACGGCGGTTTGCCCGTCAGAGCCCGATAGAAAGTCGCGCCCAGGGCATAAACGTCGGTCCATGGGCCCTGCTTGCCGCCGCTGCTGTACTGCTCAAAAGGCGCATATCCGGGCTTGAATAAGACGGTCAAACCGTGGGATTGCTCGCGGAGCGCATAGCGGGTGGCGCCGAAATCCAGGATTTTTACCTGGCGGTCTTCGTTGAGATAAATGTTGTCGGGGCTGATATCCCGGTGCAGCATCCCGATGCGGTGAACCTCGCGCAGAGCATCCATGACCGGAGTGAGAATCTCGAGTGTCGCTTCAAAAGTGATCCTGCCGCCCTGCGTCTCGAGATACTGCTTGAAGGTCATACCCTCCATGTAGGCCATGACGATGTAGGCTGTGCCGTTGGCCTCGAAAAATTCGAGCAGGGAGACAATGCCGGGATAGTCACGAAACCGCGCGAGATTTCTTCCTTCTTCTACAAACTTGGTCAATCCGTACTGGAAATCTTCCAGACCGCGTGAAGTTACCGCCTGCACGGTACGCGAATCCCGGGCGCGGAGGCATATCTCTCTGGGGAAGTACTCTTTTATGGCCAGTTTCCGGCTCAGCAGCATGTCCCATGCGAGATAAGTGATGCCGAAGCCTCCCTGACCGAGCACCCGGCCCAGGATGTACTTCTCCGCAAGGATCGTGCGAGGCACGAGCTGGGCTGGAGAATCCGGCAGAGTTCCTTCCACCCATCCGCAATCCGGACAGGGGTCTGCTGCGCCTTTGTTCCTCATGCAGCCCATGCATAGATGTTGGACGTCCATATCGCTTTCTCATGCGCCGCATTCTTGACCGCCTTTCATCAGCCGGCGCGAGTCTGGCCCTGACTCAGGGGCCTTTGTTATCGAGCATCATTGCAACTCCGCTATAGTTGTCATCGCCGTCGGCCGCTCGCTCGAGCAGGCGGTTCTCCATCAGCGTTAGCCAATCCGACGGGCCAGCTGCTTTCGCCAGATCCACTACCATCTCGCTTTCCAGAACCTTCTCCCAGAAACCGTCCGTGCAGAGCAGGAAGGCGGAGCCCGAGGAAACAGGCTGCGGCGAGGGCAGAATCGTTGGTCGGAAATCGGGGTCAGAATTCCCGAGGCAGCGAAGCAGGCGATTGCGATCCTCATGATGGCGGATCTGGCGCGAGGACAGTTCTCCCGCATCCACCATTCGCTGCACGACGCTGTGATCGCTGGTCTGAAAGACCAGCCGTCCAGTTTCGAAGCAGTAGAGGCGCGAATCGCCTATATGCGCCCACAGAGCCTGGGTTGGTTCCGCGATGAGCACGACGATCGTCGTTCGCATCGTCGACAATACAGGCTGTTGACCCTGCAACTTCACCACTGCATTCTGGGCGGCTTCCAAGTGGCTCCGCAAGATTTGCTCGCTGATCTGAGCATTTCTGGCAAAGGAGTCGAGCACCGCATCGACGGCAGCCCTGGAAGCGAGCTGACCGCCGCAGTGGCCGCCCAGTCCGTCAGCAACGACCCAGCAGCCGGTGTTCCCGCTCACCGCAAAGCTGCAGTAGTCCTCGTTGTCTCGGCGACCACCAACCTGGCTCACGATTTCAGTCAGGAAAGCCATGGGAATGGTCACCTCGAAGAGGTATCCAGGTTGCAGCCGGGCGAGCGAATTGCGGATTGGGCGAAGACGAGGGTGGTGTGGCAGGCGGCGGCGGCGGAGGTTGCGTATCAGGACGCGGCGTTGGACTTGTATCAAGCGAACTTGGGGGAGTTGATGGCTTTGACCCGGCGTCCCCGGTCGTGGCGTGCCCAGTCTGGTCAGGTGCCAAGGCAGGTTGTTCTGTAATCTGATGGTGCTCCGTCGCAGTGGGAGCATGTGATCCACTATTGCGTCCCTGATGCGGGGGGGGCCCGTGTTTCAAAGGACGCGTTGGGGCCAGCTTGTCAGGATTGTCAAGCTGCGACGCGGTGCCGTTGGCCACAGTTTTAACTGGGGGCTTCGCGGGCGGAGGCAAAGCGGGCGACGCTGTGACGTTCACCGGTGTATTCGGCTTGCTCGCAGGGGCACCCGGCGGTTGCGGCTTCGGTGGCGTACCTGCCGCCGGGGTCGATGAAGCCGCCGGCGGGGGTGGGTGCTGCACAAAGCCGTGCCGTCCGAACCAGAATCCTGCGGCAATCGACAAAAGAATCATGCATGCTGCGGCAACAAGAAGAATACGAGCCCTTCTGGAGATGCGCGCGAACCCCTGCGCGGCCTTTCTGGACTTGAGAGCGATGACGGTCAGGTTGTCCTGCTGTTTTCTGCCCTTAGATACGACAAACTCGACGAGTGAGTCGCAGGCGTGCTGTGGGTTGCCGCGAAAGCCGTTCACAATCTCGTCAGAGGCGAGCGCCCGATAGAACCCATCGCTACACAGCACCACGCCGTCACCATCGCCGAGAAGAAGAGGCTTAAGGTTGCGGTCGGTGAACGCCGGCTCCGACTGGCCGAGATAACTTGTCAGGGAAGCCCGCTCCGGATGATTTTCCGCCTCACTACGCGAAATCTTGCCCAGTGCTACCTGACGGTTCAGCATCGCCGCGTAGGTATGATCTGCAGTGAGCTGCGTCAGTTCGTCGTCGTGAAGCCAGTAGATCCTGCTGTCGCCGGCTGCGATCCAATACAGCTCGCGATCCAATACCGCCGCCGCGGCGAGCGTGGTTCCGGCATCGTTCGCAGAGCCGTTTTCGACGATGCGCCTCACTGCCTGGTTAGCTTCCCCCAGGGATCGCGAGAGCGCGTCGACCACGGACTCCAAAGCGGGCTTCGCCTGGTACGCCGCAAGAAACGAACGGACCGCAGTGGCGCTGGCCTCCCGCCCATTCGCCAGGCCACCCATGCCGTCGGCGACCACGCCCAGGAATCCGCCATGCCGCACAAAGGACTTATCACTTGGATCGGAGAATCCGAAGGAGTCCTGTTGTTGCTCCCTGGCGCCGATATGCTGGGCGTTGCCGGCAGAGAATTTCATCAGGCACCGAAATTGATTCGCACTTCCGTGAGGCCGGCGCGTATCCAGTCGCCGTCTTCAATCCGCTGCTGGGTGACAAGCTGCGCTCCGTTCAGCAGAGTTCCATTCGTGGATCCCAGGTCATGTACCTCCACATGCTCTCCCACCCGGCTCAATTCGAGGTGCTTTGCCGACATTTCGGGATCATCGGGATAGGACACATCGCATTTCTTGTCTCTGCCGACGACTATCTTCGACGACAGGTTCACCTTGTCCACGCGTCCCCGCTCATTGCCGGAGAGAACGGTGAGTTCGATGCTGCGCCCGGCTGGAGGAGTGACAATGACCACCTGCGGCGGTGTCGGTACCGGTGGCGTCGGTGGGGGCGCGGGCGCAGGTGCGGGCTCGGGGCGCATGATTTTGATCACAATGGGTATTGTGATCACGACTCCGACCGCGAGGGCGATGGCGAGGGCAAGCTTCCAGGAGATACGCTCCTTGGCTTTAGCGGGAACCGACAGACTCACAGCAAGACGGTCCGTTCGAGACGTGCCGCCGTTTGTATAGGTCATTTCGAGCGGCTGAGATTGGCCGCTCAACTGGCATCCCGGACACTCAAGGCGAACGAGGAACACCCGTTGTATCGCCTGACGTACTGCCTGGTACGCCGCCGGTAACGAGGATCCTTCGATGTAGAGACCGCCGGAAAGCGCGGCGACCCGATTCAAAGCTTCGAGATAAGTATTTTTCTGGGACGACGGAAGCGTGCTGAAGCCGATGGCGTAGATGGGGATCGGGCTCTGCTCGAAGATTCGACCCACGTCGTCCGCGGTGAAGCCGCTGCCTTCATCCTTGCCGTCGCTGAGAATCACGATGACGCGGCGGCTCGGCAGATCTGGATCCGTCCTTTGCCGGACGTCGATCGCATTTCGCAATGCGAGATACAGCTTCGTCAGCTTGTCAGTAGGGCCCACGATTCTCAACGCCCCGTGAAGGGCGTTTTTGTCGGAGGTGAAATCGACCAATTGCCGATCCTGTTCACCGAAGGTAACGATCGCCATGCGATCGTTGGGGGTAAGGCTTTCGATCCACGAGTCGACCTCCGTGCGCATTTGATTGAATTGGGCACGTGCGATCGACTTCGATACGTCGACCAGGAATAAATAGGCTACTCCTTCGCCGCTTTGGGAAAAGGGCGTAACCGACTCGACCTTGAGGCTTCGCTGCGCGATGGTTGCCGACAAGTCGGATGGGGCAATTTTAGTGGGAGGCTGACCGTCCGGATTCAGAACGTCAACGTAGGCGATCAATACAGGAGACTGGAAAGTCACTTGAGTGAGGGCGAACCTCCCCGGCTCTCCCTGCGCGAGAACGCGCCCTGCAAAACAGGAAAACGCGAGCAATAGGGCGGAAAGTCGCTTCATTCCCATTTGAACTTGTCTCCGCAAAATGGAACGAAGACCAGCTTGGTTTTCCCTAACATGATTTGGTCATAAGGTTCCAGCTGCTTGTGGGCTAACAAAGCTTCTCCGTTCAGATAGACCAGACCGCGCCCCTCACCCGGGCTCAGATAGAAGGCATTCCTTTGGGGATCGAAGGTGATGACGGTGTGCCTTTCCCTGGAGATGGATTCGTCTCCCGAGATGCAGATGTACATGTCCTTCGAGCGACCAATCGTGTTGTTCTCGCTGCGGATGCGATAATCCTTGCCCTTCTCAGGCCCACTGATGGCAATGAGCCAGCCTACAACCGGATCGATCCTGGCATCGTCCTGTACGAGCTGCAGGGGGCGGGTTACGGCGTCGTCCCCCACCTTCGAGCTGGCTGGTATCTGCACGCCGGCAGGACGGGTGTGCTCCTCGGGAGCCGATCCGAGTTTGAGGCTGCGCTCGAAGCGAATCGCCCCGACTCCACAGTAAGGACACTTGGTGTGTTTCTTGGGATCGAAATAGTGTCCGTTCTCGCAGCGTGTGAGGACGTGCGAGCCGCCTTGCTCCGGCTTCGTGTCCGAAATCGGCTCTGATCCCTTGCGACCTTGCTCTGACCCCTTGCGGCGCGCAAGCCTGAGCATGTGACCGCTCTGAACCCCGTTCTGTTGCAGCGACTTTTTAGGGTCCAGATGCTCTCCGCTGTCCTGATCGAGGAAGGTCCACTGCTCCGGATCAGGAGGCTGGATACGCATCTTGTCGTCGGTGACAAACTCCGTGATGAGCTGGTGCACCGAAAGCTCAGCCGGAAAGGTTGCCGCCTCGGTTTTTCCTTCTGGCGTCTGAATATGAAAGTGCAAGTCCATCGCGATTGCCTCCTCAGGTAAGCAACTGTGGCTATTCGAAGCGGGCCGCCACCAGCCAGATTTCGGTCCTTCCTTCCGCTATGACTCCGATCGACAGAGTATGCAGTTCTCCCAGATTCTGACGCTCCTCTGGAAGCTCGATGACTTCATCGAAGCCATCGCCTTCCGCTCGGCGTTCCACTCGGCGCTCGGCCAATTGTTTTTGTTCACTTCTGTTGGCTTCGGAATTCCAGCCTCCGCGAACTAATTCGACTTCCACCTTGCCGTGGGTCGTACCGCAAATACGAAAAGCTTTTAGCTTCGACGCCCCCGGGGGCACTGGGATCGGCATCGTTCCGCGGGCGCCCTTATCGCAATAAGCGGAAGCCACATCGACCGTGAATTCGACGCTGGGATCCCATTGCTTCGGTGGAACAAGCTTACCTCCGACGCGTAACGGTTCGAGGCGTACCGGCTTGAATGGGAGGCGCAGCCAACCGGTCACGGTACTCCTGGCATGCAAGTGCGTGCGCAGGTGCGTTTCAATCTCGTCACTTACATTGCCGTTCTCGTTGATGCGGACGCGGGCAAGGATCAGAACCGACCCGTCTTTCACGGGCTCATGCCGCCTTTCGCTGACGAGAGTCGTCTCCGTCGTTCTTGTGTAGCCTTCTACTCCCCCCGAAGAATAGCGATCGCTGTCCTCCAGCATTTCTTCGTAGGAGATTGTGATGTAGGTGTAAGAACCGGGTTCGAAAGAGGAAAGATCGCGCGTGACCTGGTTCGCCAGGATGATCTCGCGCCCTAGCCCATCGATTGCTATGCCGGGATCGATAACGATTTCCTTGTCATTCTTCTTGTGGACAGCGAGCCCCTCAACCACTCCCCAGCCGTGTATGGAGCGGTTATGCAGGCGGCGCATCGCGATGTGATAGTTCTGCTCCGCCTCAAAGTCCTGCTCGCGCAGAAACTGGTGGGTGAAATATTTGAGCCGTTTCATTGGCACGACCAGACTCCTTTCAGACCGCCTGGGCAGATCCCAAAACCGTATCGATTCCCACCGTCGAGTGCACACCGACCTGCATCCGCGGGGAATCAATCAGAAATTCGTAAGCCGTGTGAGCAGGCTTGGCCAATTCCACGACTTCGTAGGCCAACTGCCTCTGTTCTTCCAGCTTAGGCATGCTCAATTGCGAAGCCACCATCTTGACGCGAAAGAAGTGCGGTGCGCCGCCGCCGATGTACATGTCCTTGCCGAGCGTGGAGTGCCTGCCGATCTGCAGCGCGGGAACATCTTCTTCCTCGACCGCCGTGGGCACATCCACGCACATGCGCAGAAGTTCTTCGAGATACTTCCTTGTGCCGCGAATCCGGTAGAGAGGAATCATGTTCGCGATCAGTTCCCGCTTTCGCTCCGGGCGAAGATTGGCGCGCAAAGAAAGCGCCATCCACCCAGCCAGCCACGGCAGGAATTTGTCATGTGCGAGCCAGGGATCGAGGAGCTTTCCCATCTGGACAATTCTGTCGCGAAGGCCCTGGGCTCTATCCATATCTGCGGGCGCCTGGCTATCCGCGGCCGCCTCGCTCGAGTCAACCGTTCCGAACAAGATCCTCTCGAAGGCGGGCAAAAAACGCGGAAGGTAGTTGGGATGCCCTTCGCGGCCCGGCTCCTGATAAATCGCAGGCAGCAGGTCGATCAACCTGGTTCGCCGTTCCTGAGAGTCGTCAGCCATAGATTCCGCCTGAGGCGCCCTGTGGCGCCGTCCGCCTGAACTGCCTAAATATGTCGGGCAACCGTTATGTTCTCTGCCAAAACTCGCGGCTCGAAAAGCTCATCTGGAAGCAGGGAGACCTCCTTGATCTCGCCATCCTCATCCCGCACCAACCTGTTCTGGAATGGAGCTTCTACGGAGATCTCATCGCGAATAGCGCCCTGCGCGTCTCTGCTCGGAAGCACACTGTATACGGCGGGAATCTCGCCTGCGACCTGGTAAAGCTCCGAGACGAACAAATTTCTTCCGAACGGCCATCCCTTGCCGTCGAACCACCCCACTCGGGGAGCGAGAAAGCGCGTGAGCTCGTCGATCACATTCTTGCGAAGAGCCTCGACGTTGTGGACGTCGCGCTGTGGCACGACCGTGAGCTGAATGGTGACCGGCACAAAACGCGGAGCAACGACGTGCACGCGAGTGGTCAGCAGCCGCGCTGGTTCCAGCGCCTGCCGCGCGTTGGCCAGGACTTCCGTTGCGGGCGCATTGCTCGACGGCAGAACCACCACGCTGATATGACCGGGGGCGTCCTGCCATCTCGAGCCCGGATCGTTA
This sequence comes from Silvibacterium sp., assembly GCA_019234945.1. Classification (GTDB taxonomy): domain Bacteria; phylum Acidobacteriota; class Terriglobia; order Terriglobales; family Acidobacteriaceae; genus Silvibacterium. Next base: position 34,722 of record JAFAKX010000164.1, on the reverse strand, counting down.
TTTTCCAGGTTGAGCCGCGGGAGGGTCTTTGTCCGCTCCGTACCGGCCACGAGGCGCGCCAGGGTGTCGAAGTCTTCGGCAGTTACGGCGCGTGCGGGAGTCGAAAGTGTTTGCAGTGTGCGGCGCTTTTCCTCGGTGCTCACTGCAGTCTGCAAGAGTCTGCGATATTCGAATGCATTCAAAGAGTCTTTTTGTGCAAGAGCCTTGTTCCATTTCCAGTCGCTCCCATTGAGCAGGCTGAGAAAGGCCGCAGTGTCGCGTTCGGTGATCCTGTTCAGCTGATACATGAGAGTTCCGCTGACATACGCGAAGAGCTCGACCAGCGTGATCCCCGGATCGGAAGGGTTATGGTTTGTCCACTCGCCGGCCGATGCGGGAATGAGCGACCGCCCTTCGGCTACCATGTCCTTCCATCGGAGATCATCGAGATTGGGCAGATGTAACGGCAAGTGTGCACCTATAAAGTCATCTTGAGTGTGTGACGGCCGCAGTAAACGAGGAAGTGTTTTGTCTTCTCGATGCCCGGTCGCTCCGGCACAGTCGCCAATGCCAGATCGCGGATGTGGCTGACTCCCCGGATTCGCTCGATCAGTACATATATATCGGACCGCTGCGGCAAGCGGCCGAAATCCCATCCCGAGCGCGAGGGGCCGCCCCAAACGGGATGGAGATAAGTTGTCAGCGCCGCATCCACTCTCTGCTCCACTTCGCTCGCCTCCTGCGGTCGCTCCACGACGATTTCTGCTTCAACATCCACGCGCACATATTCGGGGCCCACCACGACCAGCTCTGCTGTGGCCAGCCGCCGGGCATCGAGAAAGTCCTTCACGTGTTGAAGCAACCCCACGCTGGGGACGGGTTTCGTGTCCACCGATCTGGGCACTACGACAACGCTTACCAACCCCGGCCTCCGCAATTTGGCCACCGGATCGCTGGCCAGATCGCTCTGCGCCACACATCGCACCCTTGCCACTTCTCGCGAAGACCGTAGCGCGAGATCTTCGTAGTCTTCGAAAGTCACAGCCCGTCCGCCGTGCCGGATTTCGCGAGGACCCCGCTCGATAATAGTGGCCTCAGGCTCGGGATCGCTTCCTCCGGAAGCAGGAATCCAGTTCACGACTTTCTGAACGTAGGGAACAGCACTGACGAGTTGTTTGACAGCCTGGGCCGGCTGATTTCCGATTGCGCCGCCGCCGGTTCGGTATCGGCGGATACGAATATTGCCCGCGAGGATGGGAGGGATCATCCCGCACACGCCATCGCCAAACAGAACTTCGCCCGTCACGTGATCGAGGATGTAGTGCCGGTCGCGCGCCGCCGAGGCGTTGAAAGTCGAAACTTCGCGCCAGGTTATCCAGTAGCCCTTCGACTGGTTGTTCTCCGCGGCGGGATGGATAAACTCCTGCCCACCGAATTCGCTGCGGAGTATCTCCTGCTCGGCGCTGGACGGCATCGTAGGCTCGCACACTTCAAGCCTCTGGCCAGGCAAAACGGAGGGAGAGCTGGTACGAAAGCGCTGATGCGGTTCGCCATTGCTGGCGCCCAGGATCTCGTTTCGGATCGTGACTCCCTGAACGGCAAGCGTAGTGTTGAGGATGATGGAGCGGAGCGGAGGCAGTTTTCCCTGCGGCAGGCGCATACGCAGCCAGTGCCGCCGCCGGCCGAACTCGGCACTCGAAGCAAAATCCTCGGGAATCAGAAACTGGAGAAGGCCCGACTTGCGGAGGCTTTGAGTTCCGTCGGCGACGGTGAAGGTCTTCCAACCAGAGCGGCTCCAGTATTCCCACACCGTCCCGATTTGCGCTGGATCGCTGACAGTTGCGTGCGGCGACCTCTCATCAAGCACGAGGTATGCGCTTACCGGAGGCTGCGGGAATGGCTCAACTGCACCCGCGCTTGTGCTGGTCGCGACCGTTGATGCGGACTGCTGAGCAACCGGAGTAGAGAATCCGAGATAGAGGGCGGGGACTGCCGCGTCCGCCGAAGGTGCGAGGAATGCTTTGAAAGAGACACCCGGGGCAACATCGGAAGCGCGCCATTCGTTGACGGCAACGATAGCGGGTTTCGAGCTCTTCTTTACCGAATAATCCACTTTCACCGACTGAATGCACGGCGGTGCAAGGGTGCTCGGGACTGTTGACAGCGTTCCAGCAGCGTCTCTCACGACCCGGGTTTCGCGGCCGTAGTCGCCGGCAGCGATATGCGCGCGCACCCAGTAGTTTTTCATTCCATTGAGCGCTAACTCGGCCGGCGCGCCCGGAAGATTGAAGCTGACGCTTCCATCCTTTGAGAGCGAGTCGGTTTCATCGGAAAAGTTTGTCGAGCCGCGTGCGTCTGTGCCCGCCTCGGCGCTTTCCGAACCTAATCTGAGGCTTCTGACGGGAGAATTCAGTGCCGACCATGCCTGTCCGTCCCAAAACTCCCAGCTAAGCTGAACGTTATTGGGATTTACGAGCGGAATTGCGCTGTCGCTTCCGGCAGTATTGACGATTTCGAAGTGCAAGGTGATCGTCGCACCCTGCTCGGAAAAGGCTTCGCGACATCCGAGATAAAAGGCGTCGCCCAGGGCCGGCCTTGGCCCGAAAGGAAAGAGCGGCTTGGTTACATCAAGAGCCTGTTTTTCGTAGAAAGCCTGCTCGATGGGCAGGCCCGTGCGGCCATGCTCGCATTCGGCCAGGACCTCGGCGATGACCGGTACCTGTGACGGACGAGGAGGCGCATCTTCCGTCGGCCCCTGACCCATAAGCGGAGTCAGCAGGCGGCAACCGAGCCAGCAGGAAGACCGGCCATCCACCGCGGAGACCGCGATGCCTGGCACTGAGAGGAACTCGACCTTGCCGCTCCTGCTCAGGCCCTCGGTTGTGTCGGAGGACGGTGAGAGGATCTGCGGTACGGGTTTCGCGTCGGGGCCGGACCCTTTACTAACCGCTTCCCATTGAATCGTGATTGGCTCCCCCGGCAAGGACGAGGCGGTGTCCATCACAAATTGCAGCGTCAGCCGGTCGATCGTTTGCCATGCAGGGTTGCAGGGGATCGAGACGTAGAAGAGATGCGGGATCGCCTGGAAAACAGCGACGCACGCGCGATCCGGCACAGAGATCGCACCTTGCTGCTGCGAGGAAGGGGCTGGCAGCAAAGCCGAGCTCAGGTCCGCGTACGCGTCTCTTCCATTTTTGACGAAAAGCGAGTCAAGTTGCGCTGCAGTCACTGCCAGTTCTGACTGCGTTTCGAAGACGACCGGCTTCTGATTGCCATTCGCTGGCGGTGGTGGTGCGGCCACCTGCGTGCCTGCAGGAACGACTGCGAGTCTCGCGGCCTTGGGCGCTCGGTAAAACGTAAGAGGAACGGCGGCCGCTTCCATGGGCAGCGGAGAAACTCCCAGCAGATCCAGAAAGGCAAGAAACTTTTTCTCCGGCGCCCGGTTCAGGCGCTCTATCACAATCTCAGAGAAGCGGGAAAAGATGTTTACCAGGGCAACATCCAATCTTCCCTTCAGCTGTTCTTCGCGCAGCCGATTCAGGCGGAGCTGCGTGAGTACCTCGTGGGCTACATCCGAAGCTGTGCGCGTGTCGACTTTGGGAAGGTCAATCATATTTGCGCGCCCACCCTCAAATAAAAGGGATAGACAAGGTTGAAGAAGTTATTCGTGGACCGCACGCGATAGTGCACATTGATCAGGAGAACCTCGCCGTGCCCCTTTACTTCAGTATTAACGTCAAGCACCTCGATTCGGGGCTCCCAGCGGATCAGCGCGTCGCGCACATCCTTCGTCACGCGGCCGATCGTGCCAGCGTCGTTTACTTCGAAGACCCAGCGATGGATTCCGCATCCGAAATCCGAACGCATGACGCGCTCGCCCGGCGATGTGGCAAGAATGATCCATATTGACTCCTCGATGCTTTCCTCACCGAGGCTCATCGTTATGCCCTTCTTCTCGTCTTTACTGACGGGGTAGCTCCAGCCTTTCCCCAGAAAATCTGCGAGCATCGGGTCCTCACTAATTAATGCTTACAAGGGCTCCCTTGATCGTCATGGGCGCAGAAGACTCTATGTCCATGGTTGCGTTTGCGCTGATCTTTACCGTCGCGTCGGAGTTCATCTCGATTCCCGCGGTAGCGTGAAGGGTCATCCTTCCCTTGCAGTCCAGGTTCAGATTGCCTGTGCATTCGAGGGTCATACTGTTATCGGAGCTCTTGATCGTAATCTTGTTCGATCCCGTCTTATCGATGACCTCGATCTTCTCGTCGCCGTTGGTGTCGTCGAGACGCACCAGGTGGCCGCTGCGCGAATGGATAACCCGGATGTTGTTCTGGCCGTCGCTGTTGTTCGCAGGCGGCGAGTCTTTCCCGTTCCACAGCGAGCCGACAATGTAAGGCGAGCGAACATCACCATGCTCGAAGGCCACCAGAACCTCGTCATCGACTTCCGGCAGAAAATAGGTGCCGCGTCCTGACCCCGCCATCGGCACGGCCATGCGCGCCCACCAGCTCTCGTTGTCATCGGAGAGCCAGGGGAACTTCACCCGCACACGCGCCATGTTGTTCGGGTCCTGATTATCGGTCACAATGCCCACCACCACTCCGTAGTAGCGCCCCGATCCCTGCTCGCCGGAGGGATGCAGCAAATCAAGCAGACTGGTGCTCATGACACTGAATTCCTCTTCACACTCAGCGTTGTCTTGTAGCCATCGCCCCCGATGACATGTGTGGCCTCATCGATACGATATTCGCCTTCGAACCTCCTGCCGACACCCAAAAGCGAGATGATCTGGCCACCGCGCAAATCCGGTACGCCGATGGTTTCAGCGGTACCGGAAACCAGCCCCATCGCCTTGTTGTTGTAGGAAGCCTTTGCGTGTTCGTCGCATTCGCTCTGCGAGCCAAACGGAGTGACTACGTGAACGTGCTTGCGTTCGCGCTTGAAAGCATCGTTCGATACATCGCCGGCCTTTTGGTTTCCTCCCATGGCCGACGTCTGATCGGAAGGCCCGGCCTTGGAGACCAACGCCTGCTTCGACATCGGGTCGTAGGAACGAGTCTCTACGCTGGTTGCAGGCTTTGAAGCATTCATCTGCAGGTTGAAGGTCGACAACGGCAGCGTGTTCGAGCCCATGGCGACAGCCATTTGAGCATGCGCCCACACGAGGGTATAGGTCTTGCTCTTCTGCTCCTGCGACCTGCGAAAGATGAGCTTCTTATCCTGGACGAGAATTTCAAAATGGAGCCGCCGCGCACGCTCCCGCAGGAACTCGAGATCGGTCTGGTTGGGCTGCATCACGTAGTCGTACTGAATTTGCGTATCTTCGGCATCGGCTTGCAGATTGGCCTCTTGCGCGATCTTCTCCACGATGTCCTTGTCGCTTACGGACTGAAATGTCCGGGTGTTATTCGTTCCCTGCAGGCGATGCAACAACGTATGGCCCTCGATAGCGACCGTCGGGATGCCGTCCTGGGGGAAGCTTGGACTGATCTGCGTGATTTCTCCCTCGATCATGTCCTGCAAATCGTCCACATAACCGAGGGCAATCTTCACGGAGCTGCCTTCGCGAAACAGATCGGCATCGTCGGTATGCGTCCAGCGCATCTTCGGCAGCGGATTTGCGATAGTGAAACTGAAGGTATCGAGAGTGTCAGGCTTGCTGACCACCTGGACCTGCTCGATCTCCGCGGACACATCGGCCCGAATGCGGGCGCCGTTCACCACGATCCGGAACGAAGGTGCGAAGTATCTGGTCACGTCGACAGCCTTTTCACTGAATTATCTATGTCAGGGCCGGAATAATCAGTACATCTCCGGGCTCAAAATCTGCGGGGTCGTCAAGGTGATTCGCGGCGGCAATGGCGCGCCAGTTTTCCGGATCGCCATATTCCTCATCGGCGATATTGTCGAGACGGTCTCCACTCTTCACCACGCGCAATTTCCGGTGATCTGCTGATTGTGTCGGCTGAGTTCTCACCAACTGGTCCACATCCATGTACTCTTTGAAGGTGACGGTCAAGGTCGCTCGCACCGGTGTCCCGTCGGAAAGAAACAGCGTGAACTTTCCGTTCACATGATCCAGAACTGCCTGGAAGATAAAGGTTCCCCACGATACCTGGCAGATTGGCGGCGCGTGCGTAGACGGATCGATCAGTAGTAGCTTGTAGATGCTGTCGGTATCATCAGTAACGGGCGTTCCTTCCTCATAGGTGTCGAAGAAAAGTTCCATATCAAGCGTGCGCGTATTCCCGTGAACATATTGCAATATGGGGGCATTCAGGCCTGGAATCGCCGCCTCGGCAATCTGGTTGGCCTTCGAAAGGCTGTAGTTATTCGGATTGAAAGGCACCGAGAAGGAGCCTTGACCTGCCGGCGATATTGTTACTAACTGATGTCCCATTTACGTCCCCCTTCGCTGGCGTTCGCTCGATAACCGCCGCACAAGCAGCTCATAGACACGGTTTGCCAATTGCGCGACGTCCGCATTCCTGAGGCTGGGCGCCGTTGGGTTGACTGCTTGACCGGCACTCAGCAAACCGACAGGAGATATCGTGGCTGCCGCAGATACCGGCGGCGTGCTCAGTGTGCTGCGAAACAGAAGATCGCCCTGAGCAGGAACCGCGATACTCCTCGACTCTCGTTCACTCATCGAAGCGTGATGCATCGGTACTGGCGCTGGACCGGTGGAAGAGTGCAAGGACGGCGTTGCAGAGGCCGGAAATAGATGGCGCCGATTGAGTGCTGCGCTCGTCGCAGACACCAGCATGAGAGCAGATGCATCGCGCTGCAGATTTGTCGCACCCGGCACGGCTAGCGACTGTTCGTCCCGGCGTTCGTAAGCGCGACCAGCCGAGCTGCGCAGAACGTAATTTGTCGCTGTCATGGTGCCATATTCATGGAGAGCGACGTTGCCCGATTGCGGGCGCTCAACGCTGTCGGAACGCAAAACAGCGTGCGGCGCATCCGGCCGGAAGAAAGGCTGCGCGGTTTCGCGTGCAGCGCTCGCATCCCGGTGGGCTGTGCTCTGGGGGCTGGATCGAACGAAGCTTTGCAAATGGGACCGGACCATATCGACGGGGGTGCCAGCGGACGTTGCCACGCCGGTCTTCAGGCTGGTGCGGGAAGCCGTCGGCGCTGCTTCGAAACCAGCGAGGCTCGCTGGCCCGGTTCCCGCGACGGTCGATACCGAAGGATCCTGGGCGGCGGCCGACTCGCTTACTGCTCCAGCAAAACTCGCTTCTCCGGGATTAGCCGTTGTCGAGTTCGGCGAGGCGTGTCGTGCCAAAATCACCTCAAAAGCGCCGGGGGTTTGGACGGTGCTTTCCGCGGCCACTTGCACCTCACCGGCGGAATGGAGAGATGGACTCTCTACGCTGGAATCCGGCTTGGCTGAGTCTCTGACCGAAGCCGGATTTTCTGGATCATGTGCCACTGCATGCGATGCGGCGTTCCTGGCAGGCGAAAGGTCCGTCAAGGGTGAAGCTTTGCTGGTCGATAATGGATCGAGCGCCGCGGCTCGCACGACCGAGGGATTCTCATTCGATGACGGGTTGCCGAGCGTAGGCGTGGGAAGCGCAACGGCCGCCCCAGTCACGGGTTGTTGTGCGGTTGGCTTTGCCAATTGCACGACAGGACGGCTCGCCGGCGAATCGCTGCGTGAACCAACTTCGGTGCCTGCACTCGCGATGAGCACACTCCTGTGGCGCTGCAGCAAGCCCTCACCGAATCGCTGCACTTCCGGCACGTACAAAGCTGCGGCCCTCAGCGATTGCAGGAAGCGATAACTAGATTCGCCCGGACCGCTGGTCGTGGAACGAACCTGGCCGCTCCCGCCCGATACAGCCTCTGGGCCGACCGTCTGCGCAGGTGAAGAAGAATTCTCCTTCGGCATGCCGGAGAGCGTGCTTTTCTCAGGCGTCACCGCTGAAGGGTTCGCTGCTCTTGAAGCGGCGACAGACCGCGCCCGCGCGATACGAGTTGGGCCTTCGGTTGTTGACGCAGGCAGAGGAGGATTTGCATTGCGCCCGCCATCGCGATGCCGCTGTATTGCAGACTGCCCGGAATGAATCTGTACCGCTGGACTCAGCGAACTCGTGCTGCTGCTCCGAACCACGGAGCCTGCGGCGGGCGCTGCATCGGAGTTCCGGATAGGGCCCGGCAGTTCAACTGGAGCACCAGCCAAGGACGTCGCAGGGTCGTTGTCCCGCTCGGCGCGCATTGCGGCAAGCGATGCTTTTGCGATATAGCCCGATGCGATGCCTTCTGCGGAATCCGCTTGCGAGTAGCTCCGGTGAAGCGCTCGCTGAGTGTCGAAAGATCCCGCTGGCTTTCCCGAAGCGAAAATGGGAGGCTGCAGTAAAACCGGTTCTGCTTGCGAAGCGGCAGAGCCAGGTTCTTTCGGATTGTTGGGCATCGGAGAGGCGTCCTGCTCCGCCCGAATCGCTTGCTCCTTTGGAAGGCTGGCGTTACTGCCCGTCGGCGCTGTCGGCGAAGACCGCCTCGCGGAGGCCGAGACTGCGCTCTCGGGCCTTGGTGCCCGGACTTCTGCGGCACGCGCACGTTGGACATGCGAACGCTGAAAAATGGGAGGACCTTGGAACTTCTTTACCGCTCGGCTCTCCGAAATTGTTGAGTGAATCGTCTGGTTTGCGCCGGAGATGCCGCCAGTAGAACTGGCTGTCGGTGGGAGCGACGCTGCCGTCTCGAACCGAGCCGTTTCGGGAAGTGTTGCACCCTTCTGTTCCCCGTGGTGTTCCACAGCAGGTTGCAGCGTTCGAGTATCGCCGCCTGCAGGCAAGCCGGTGCCGCAATCCGTTTCAACACCTCTATGAGCTCTATGAATGGACGCACCGGCACCGCCGGCACTTGCCACTCTGCCAGTGACCGACGACTCTGATTTGAGCAGCGCTGGCGTTGTGGAGGCTTCCACCCGATCCGCGGATGTCCACGCCGGCGCTGAGGTGGTCAGGCTTTCATTCTCCGCAGTCGGCACAGGCACGCTCCGCGCCTTCGCTGCCTGCTTCGCAACTTTGCTGGTGGCTTTTCGGCGAACTGGGGAAGCGCCTTTGAGCCACTCCAGGTTCAGCCAGTTGCCCCACCCCTCGCCGGACGCCGACCACCGGGCGATGGTAAGGCCTGTAGTTTTCCCCAGAAATGACGCGTACCGTCGAATGGTATCCCAGGCAAGCGAATCTGGACTCGAGAAGGAAGCATGTCTTAAGAAGACGGTGCGGCCCAATTGCAGCTCGTCCTCGTCCTTCGACCCTGCGCCATTCTCGTTTTGCTGTTCCCGGTCGTTCGGCATACCACCTGGTCCGTGAGACAAAATTTATTGAGGAAGTAATCCCTCGTGGGCAAGCTCCAGTGTCTCTACTGCAACTTCAGAAGCCGCCGCCTTCATATCCGGCCCCGTCCACTTCACCGGATATGCGTTTTGCAATTTCCACCGGCGCCATTCCTCGCCCGCGCTGTTCATCAGCACCACGTCCACCGGCTTGCGCTGAATCCTGCCATTCATCACATCCCGGTACCAGGACCACAACTCGGTGCTGTCGGTAATCCCTTTTTTGAGGGTTAGGTTCGACGCGTATTTCACCGGGCCCGCGCGTTTGTGCACGTACCCGTTCACTCCTCCTTCGCGATACTCCTGCACTTCAATCTCTGCCTGCAGGCCTGAGACCTCGCTGAAGCCGGCAACCAGCATGCCGCTGATCTCTACGGCAAAGCAAAATGCAAGTACGGGATCATGACGATCGCCCGTTGCCATGAATCAGTTCTCCGGGTTCGCTGCCTGGTTCAATTTCTGGTTGATATTCGACACCTCCGCCACCCATCGACGCCGCTCGTTGTGCTCGAGCGACATGATTTGTCGGTGTGGCCAGTGGAGGTAATAGGCGATGAAGGCTACCTCCTCGTACAGAGCCTCGGAGGGGTAGCCAATCATTCCCCCACGCAACTGGTCTCCACTTCGAACTTCCCCTCGCAGTGAGGGCAAGTGACTCCGACTCGGCTGTTGCCGCTGTCATTCACGCGCCGGTAGAAGTCCTGCAAAAATGCCAGGTCCGCTGAAAACAACCCCTCGATCACCTTGGGATTGATGTACGTCAGGTCGCCCAACCGGGTAATGACGCGCGACAACAGAATGATGACCAAGTACCCGGGATTGGTCTGAACCCTCGGATCCTTCATGGGAGCCACTTCATCGAAGGCGGTGGACAGGCGCATTACGCCATCGCGATGCACATTGCCCTCGCCATCGATGTAACCGCGAGGCAGCTTAAATGGAAATTCCGTCTGCACGTTCACGCCAGCTTGATCCCTTCATGCACGATTTCAATCGTCTCGATCGCCACTTCGTTGGCCGTGGCATTGAAGCTCGGCCCAACCCACTTGGTTGGCCAGCCATTGACGAAGTTCCACCGGCATTTTTCCTCGCCGGACTCATTCATGAGGACGATCGAACCATTCTTGCGCTCGGTTTTACCGTCGATAACCTTCTGCCGCCATTCCCACAGATCTTTATCGTCGGTCTTTCCCATCTTCAGGCTGATGTTGGAGTACTTCGTCTGTCCCGGCAACCGGCGATTGGTGTAAACCTTCTCGTCGCCTTCGCGGTAATCGATGGGATCGGAGGTTGCATCCAGGCCCGAGCACTCGCGGAATCCATTGCGGTTGATCCCGTCGATCTCGAGCTTGAAGTTATACCCACGATACGGATCTTTTCTTTCTCCAGTTGGCATAGCGTTCCTTCCTCCTATTCGTTTTGTTCGGGGCGCGTTGGGCCTGAGATGCTCACGCCGCTGGCGCCATAAATCAGTCGCACGACCACAAATTCAAACGGTACGGACGCCGCCAATCCGACTTCGGCCACGACCTGACCCGACTCGATCACGTCGCGCGGATTGGTTTGCGCGTTGCATCGCACGTAGTAGGCCTCCTGCGGGCTGGCCCCCTGCAGGGCGCCCTGCCGGTAGAGCTTGAGAAAATACTGGTGGAGCTGGCTTTCGATCTCCGCCCACAGCCTCGCGTCATTCGGCTCGAACACGATCCATTTCATGTGCCACTCGAGCCAGCGGATCGCTGTGAGGAAGATGCGCCGGACGTTGACATAGGTCCAGGCGTCGCTGGCGCTGAGCGTGCGCGCCCCCCACACCCGGATGCCTCTTCCCGGAAACGAGCGAATGCAGTTGACTCGGCTTGGAATCGGCTTGATTTCATGTCTTACGTGCGTGACATGTCGCTCCAGGCTCAACACACCTTCGAGGGTTTCATTTGCCGGTGCCTTGTGCACCCCGCGGGCATCGTCGGTGCGCGCGTAGACGCCAGCCACATGTCCGCAAGGTGGAACCAGGATTCGAGTTTCCGCCGATCGCTGCTCCTCGAAATTGCGGACGTACACCCACGGATAGTACAGGGCTCCATTGGTGCCATCGATATCGCTCCACACCTTCGCCACCTTTGCCGGTTCGTCGTTGCGCCACGAATCCAGAATCGCGAACTGGCCGCCGGCATCGTCGCAATGCGCGACGATCATCTGCTGCATTTCGACCGCGGTGGCACGGTGCTCTCCCAGCTCCGGAACGCAAACCAGGTCAATCGAATGAAATTTCGCTGCGCGATCGAGAGCCGTCTGCAGGGTACTGGGATTTACGTCAGGCACAACAATCACGTAGCACCGGGTGCCGCCGTTTTGAAAGAAGCCGCGTACGGCGTAACCGAGAATGCATTCCTGGTAGGTCTTGCCCACATACTGGGGGAAATGCGACCACAAGGTAAGGCGGTGCACCTTGTCTGCCTCTTTGTCCGTGTTCGTTCGGCAGCGGCCGATAAACACGGGAACGCCGGTCTCAAACGGGTCCCGGCGTGGCGGGCTGAAGCCCTTCTGGAGGTACACGCCGGGTTTGTCGAAAACCCATTCTTCGCGGGCTGGCATAGCGGAGTTCACTGTGGTGCGTCTCGCCGTCAGAGTGTTTTTACTGCGGTTGCGGACCTGCCCACTGCTGGATGCGGAAGATGACGAATTCAGCCGGCCTTACAATCGCCACGCCGATTTCTGTCGTCACCTTGCCAAGCTCGCGCTCGTCGAATGGGTTGGTCTCTTCGTCGCACCTTACGTAGAAGGCCTCCTGCGGGGTATTTCCAAAGAGAGCGCCGTCTCGCCAGACATTAGTCAGAAATGCGCTGACGTTGCGAACGATCTTTGCCCAGAGGGAGGGATCGTTGGGCTCAAAAACCACCCATTGCGTTCCCTGATCGATGGACTTTTCGAGGAAGATCAACAGGCGGCGGGTGCTGATGTACTTCAGATCGAAGTTCATATCGCCACCGATGGTCCTGGCGCCCCAAACGGTGATCTTGCCGTTGATGTCGCGAATGCAATTGACGCCGCCGGGATTCAGCCCGTCCTGTATCGCCTTGCTGATCAGGTGCTCGAGCCCCTTAGGCAAAGCGCCGAGAATCGGCTCGTTGGCCGGCGCCTTGTGTACGCCCCTGGTGTGGTCGACCCGCGCGTAGATACCGGCGATATGCCCGCTGGGGCTGACGTAAATCTCGCCGTCAGCATTCTCAGAATCGGGCGCGGCCGTGAGTTGGGTTGCGATATCGAAAACCTTGATACGTGGGAAGTACAGCGCACCATAGTCGGTATTTTGGACAACCCTGATTTTGTCCTCTGTGAGTTCGTCCGGGTTGGGAGGCGCGTCAAGGATCGTCACCCGGTCATGCAGGTTCTCGCAGTGATCGATCAGGTTGTTCTGCACGACCTCATCGACGATGCCGGGCGCCGCCACCATGGAAATTTCATCGATGGCTTCGAACGGCGTCAGGGCGCTGGGTGCGCGCAGGCCGGCGATGTCCTTGTAGCGCATCACGTAGCAGCGCGAGCCGCCGTTGTTGAAGAAGCCGTAGACGCCATGGACCAGGTTGCGTTGATTCTCGTCGGTTGAAAAGTCACCGAATTGCGTCCTGAACTCAGCAAAGGACGTGCACAGGACCGGATGGCCCTCCGGAGCGAGATTGCTCGCGGCCTTCCGCCGGGCTGCGATGGCGAACTGCTCGCGTGCTTCGCGAAAAGTCTTGAGGTCGGCGGGCTGGTCGCCCTTCGGCCGCGGCGGCCGCACGCCGGGCGCTGCCGCCGCGTCGTAAGCAGCCTTGGCTTTGTCGTAGTCGGCCTGTGGATAGGGGAACGTCCAGGTGACGAAATTCTTGTTGTTGTCGCCTAAAGGCTTGGTGGGATCATAGTCCGGGTTTTCTTCCGGAATCTGGATCTGGTCGAGCACAATCCCGACAAAAGCGGCAGTGCTGGTGCTGACACCAACGATGGGCTTGATGGTGGAAGGAACTTCTTCAACATATACGCCTGGCGACAGATACTCGGGCATGGATTGCCTCCTTGGTGAAACGCGATAGATGCTGATATGCCGTGGAACTTTACGGAGAATTCGCTAGTAACGGCGCCTTCTTCGAACTCTCAGGTCAACCTTCATCACTTCCGCCAGAGTCTTCGGCTTCGAAGCCTGCGGTTCTGGAACTGCAGGCGCCGGCGGCTGGTGATCCGGAGCCTTTGTATCCGAGGCAGGAAGATCTGCGGCAGGAACGTCGGCCGTTTTCTGCGCGCGAGCCTGCGGTTCGTCCTTCCCCTTCAGCTTTGACTTGTCGACCTTCTTCGGGCTATCAGCCGGCTTACTGGGCGCGTCAGCCGTGACGCTATCACCCGCAACGTCCTTCGCCGCTGCATCTTCCGAAGAGTCGACATGAGGTTCGTCCGAGACTGGACCGGTCTGCGGGTCCACACCCGAATCGCCATCCGTGACTTGATTCCCGGCCATGCTACTTCCTCCCTAGCCTGTGCACACTTCGATTGGTTTACGTAGTTAGCTCAGACTTCGAGGTTAGGCTGCGTAAAACCGTTTACCCGTTTCTCCGTATCCAGGCTTACGTCTGGAAGCTCCTTGCACACTCCTGGCGTGTCAATCAGCACTTCTATCGGCCGGTCTCGATACCCCCGGGCTCGCACCAAGAGCGTCCGCTTCTGACGCGCGTTCGGCTGGATGCGAGCGAGAGTGTATTGTCCCTGGGCATCGGTGAAGGTGCGCTCGCCGCTCCCTTTGCACCGGACCTCGGCCATCAGAACAGCAGACTGGTTCGCCGAAGCCACAACGCGTCCAGTGACTCCTGTCGGCTGCAAGCGAATCACCGCCAGACGATCAAGCCTTCCGGGGCCGTTCGGAACTTTCGCATCAAATTGCTTCTTCCCATAGCGCTTGTCGCCTCTCCACCCGAACGAGTCCTCAGAGTTTTCCCCGGCTTCCTTGGGCGGCTTGGTGTAGATGCCGCCTTTCGGTAGAAACGCGACAAGCTTGTAGTCTCCGTCGGGTAAGTCGAGAAAGAAGAACAGCCCATCGGGTCTGGTTCTGGTCGTCCCGAGTTCCGTGCGCGTGGATCCCCCGCTTGATCCGAATTCAGCAAGCAGAGCAAGCCTCTCGGTGTACCCCGGCGCACCTTGTGTGATCTCGACATGAGCACCCGGGACGGGCTTGCCGGTGACCGCGTCCAGCACTCGTCCGGCAATCGCCACCTGATGTTGCGCAATCATGAACTCGATCATTGCCCGATCTCCAGGCCCGGCCGAATCCCGATTGTCTTGTCTGAGACCGGCCGTTCGGTCTCCTCGGCCCGCTCCGGAAACACGCCGATCGTTACCGTATAGTTCAAAGCAGCCTTGGGTTTGCCGCCCAGGGCCTGCCAGAACTCCGACACGCTCTGCAGCCGTCCTGGCTGCAGGCTGCTCGCCGGTAGAGGTGGTTCCTGGCCCTTGAGCGAACCTTCCAGCAACGCTTCGGGAATTGTCGGGTGCCGCAGCAAGACTTTCATCACTTCACTCAGCAGCCGATGCTCATCCAGCGCTCGCGTTGTCGATCCTTCGCTGGCCCATGCGGTGATGAGGTAAGAGCAATCGACTCTGACCGGGTTGCGTCGCCGCGTGGCTGTGCCGTCATCCCTGTACTCGATGGTCCATCCCGGGTTTCGTATCTCGAGGTTTTCGCGGATGTCATACAGAAACAGATCTACGGCAGGCAAAGTAACCGACGAGGGAGGAAAGTCGCTGTCGGGTGCGGCAAAACTGATACCGACTTGTTCTACCAGCGCGGGGGCCAACTCGCGCCTCAGTAGTGTTTCTAGTGATTTATCCAGATCGTTGATCATGCACACACACAAACCGATACGGCCATTCACTTTTGAGCACAACAGTCACTTGCTGCCGCAGGACGTTCAATCGGCCGCGGCAGATCCTGTCCTGCTCATTCTTCGCACTCGATGACTCCAAATGCCTGTTCGTACTGAGCGATGGATTTCTCGAGAACCCGCAACAGTTCCTTGGCATAGGACGGGCCGGTAATAATCCGCGTGTGAATCTTCTCCTCGAGACCATCGGAATACTTCTGCCCGAAGTCCAGGACAAATTCGAACGCGTTATGTCCGATCTCAAAGTAGTTCGCGTATCTTCCTTCATTCCCTTCCTGGGTGAACTCATCGCCGTCACAGCGCTTCTTAGACATTGACGACCCACACCCTCGAGGACAGTAAAATCGCGCGCTTGAACCCATAACTAAGGAATGTGTTGCCAGCGCTGACAGCCCTTGCAATCCCCGGTCCAACGCTGGAGATGAATCGCCGGAGCCTGTTCTGGGAGAGATCAACCAGAAGCAACTGGGCATCGTGCAATGACGGCATGCAACGAGAAAAGCGTAACCTGACGCACACGCAGCATTGATCAAGGCGGATGGGTTCGAAGAGCCTTCAGCCGCGCTTGCACCGGAGTTGCTCTGAATACGATTGTCACCGGCAAGTGTCACTCGACTGTAACAAGTGCAACATGGATGTTACGCACATAAGAAGGCGATGCATCCATGGTTCATGCACTTTAAGGGTGCGTACTTCGATGCCTGAGGCGAGTCTTCTGCCGCATGCATGCTGCTCCTGCACGAGCATCTGAGCGCCGCTCCTTTGGCCGTTCGATTGCCACTTGCCCGCTGGGATCGTGTCGGCATCTACACAGGTCGTGGTCTCAATTGCATCGAAACGGACCACAGATTCGTTCTGAAGAATGAAGACGGTTGCTCAAGCATTAGCGGTCGAAGACAAAGACGCTCGCGACGGACGCGGCGCGCAACTACCGGGCCCTTCGCCGGAACCTTTTGCCAACTCCATGGAACATATATTCGCGGAGCTGGAACGCATCGATCTGCTAATTCAGGCCCGGGTCGGGAGCGCTCGACAGATCAACCGGGAAAACGACTTTCAGGGTCTCTATATTTCCGAAAAGGAAGTCGACGCTCTTCTGGAGCAGCCCCTTGGCCTGCCTCGCTGGGCAACGGCGTCAGCGGCTGACGGCGGGGACAAAGCTGCCCACTCCCTCGAGCGCCTTGTCGCCCGCATCGAAGTCCGGAAGCGAGCCAGCATTGACCATGGAATCAATCTCCGCCTCGCGACTCTTGGCGATCGCTTTGGATTGAGCGGCTTCGATGTGGACGTGCTCCTGCTCTGTCTGGCGATCGAGATAGATCTGCGCTATGAGCGCCTGTATGCATATCTACAGGACGACGTCACGAAAAAGCGTCCCAGCGTCGACCTGGCAATGAACCTGCTTTGCCCGTCGTTCCGGGCCAAGCTTGCGTCGCGCCCGCGCTTCGATGCTCGGGCTCCGCTGCTCACGCACGCGCTGATCACTTTCCAGGAAGACCCGGCAGGTCCGAAGTCGTCGCTTCTGAATCGCTTGCTGAAGCTCGACGAGAGAATTGTCAGTTACCTGCTCGGCCAGGATGAAATCGATGCGCGGGTCAGCCCATACAGTGTGCTGATCACCGAAAAGAGGTCCTTCAAGACCCTGATCCTGCAGAATGAGCTGCTCGATGGCCTGTCCTCCCTGGTGGAGGTTCATCAGCGAAATCATCAAGGCGTCTGTTTCTATTTCCAGGGTCCGTATGGAGCCGGAAAGCGATCGACGGCGGAGGCGATGGCCGGGCAACTGGACCGAAATCTGCTCGTGGTTCACACTGAGCAACTGGTCTCGGCCAATGCGGACATCGCATTTCTTGCCCAGATTCTTCGGAGGGAGGCTGCGCTGCAGAATGCCGCAATGTACTGGCAGGGATTCGACGCTCTGCTTACCGATGACCGTCGCGCGAATGCGCTACGCCTGTTGAAGGAACTTCGCGAACACGCGGATCTCATCTTTTTGAGTGGCGAAGCCGACTGGAAACCGGCCGATCTGCCCAACGTTTCTTCATTTATCTGCGTGGAGTTTTCGCGCCCGGCATACGGGGATAGGCTGAGTCTCTGGAGCCGGGCGCTCGATGGATCAAAGCTGACAGAAGCCGAAGTCGCGGGACTGGCCAGCAAATTCCGCTTCACAGGTGGTCAGATCGAGGACGCCACCGTCACCGCGCAGAATCTGGCGCTCAGGCAAACACCCGACAACCCCGCGCTAACCTTGGGCGACCTGCTTGAGGCGTGCCGCCTCCAATCAAACCGCAAACTCAGCGCACTCGCAAGTCGCATCACGCCTCACTACAGCTGGAGCGACATTGTTTTGCCCGCGGATCGTCTGCGCCAACTACGCGAGATCTGCAGCGCCGTTGAGTACCGCTCGGTTGTTTACGACCAGTGGGGTTTTGATGCGAAACTTTCGCTGGGCAAGGGCTTGAGCGTGCTCTTTGCAGGACCCTCCGGCACCGGCAAAACCATGGCAGCCGAGGTGATGGCGCACGAACTCGGCCTCGATCTCTACAAGATCGACCTCTCGACCGTCATCAGTAAGTATATCGGCGAAACCGAGAAGAATTTATCGCGCATCTTCGACGAGGCGGCGACAGCCAATGCGGTACTGTTCTTCGACGAAGCCGATGCACTCTTCGGAAAGAGAAGCGAGGTGCGCGACTCGCACGATCGCTACGCCAACATCGAGATCAATTACCTTCTGCAGAAAATGGAACAGTACGAGGGCACCGTCATTCTGGCCACCAACCTGCGCAAAAACATGGACGATGCTTTTGTGCGGCGCATCCAGTTCACCATCGAATTCCCTTTTCCGCGATTCGAGCAGCGGCTAGCTATCTGGCAAAAGGTCTGGCCCGCGGCCACGCCGCGCGAGGACCTCGATCTGGAGTTCATGGCCCGTCGATTTGACATTGCCGGCGGCAATATCCGAAATATCGCGCTCTCGGCAGCCTTCCTTGGAGCCGAGGACGGTGGGCGCGTCACCATGAAACACCTGATGCGCGCCACTTGGCAGGAATTTCAAAAGATGGGAAACGTGATCATAGAGAGCGAGTTTGGCCACGAAGAGCTGTCCGGCGAAGCTGTGTAGGGATGGGAGGAATCGCCATCATGGATGAGCGAGAAACGGACGTGACTCAGAACAAGTTGAGACTTGCCCGGCTAGTCACCGAGAAACCAGGAGAACTCCAGCGGGCGGCAGGCCCCGCGGCCGACTCCGGGCCGATGGATCATGTGACCTGCCGTGCTGGAGACAATTCCTGTGCGAAAGCTCACGCCTCCACGTTAAATCGCGCGACCTCATCCAGCCCGTCTCACGCAGAACAATCGCTGTTACAACTCCAGAGGCAATTTGGAAATCGCTACGTGCAGCGTGTGCTGGAGCTCGCTCGAAAAGGAGAAGGCGAGGGGGAAGTAGCTCCGGAAGTCGAGACGGGGATTGAAAAATCACGCGGCACCGGCCAGCCGCTGGACACCGGAGTACGTGGCCAGATGGAGTCGGCCTTTGGATCCGATTTCAGCGGAGTGCGTGTCCACACCGGCAGTGAGGCGCACGAACTGAACAATGCTGTGAATGCAGTTGCCTTCACAACGGGACGAGACATTTTCTTCCGCGAGGGTGCGTACAGTCCCGGCAACTCCGAAGGTCAGAAGCTTCTGGCACACGAGCTCACACACGTGGTGCAGCAGGGTGGCGCTCCGCCGTCTCCGGGCGCTACGCAGCGGTTCGAAGTTCAGCGGCTGTGCTCAGAGTGCGAGAAAGAAGAAAAAGAGAAGATTCAGGGAAAGCTGACTGTGAGCCAGCCGGACGATCCGTACGAGGTCGAAGCCGAGCGCGTCGCCCCGGCAGTGATGGGAATGCTCGAGACTGGTGCCGGGTCGCGAACCGATGGGACTGCTGCCGGTTTAGAGGCCGAGAGCGGGAAACGTCGCGTTTCACCAACACTACAGCGGACTATCGGTGATGGTCACGATCTGCGCTCGCCTCGCTTCGCCGGAGACCCTGTCCTCGAGGCTTGTTTCGACAATGAGGCCCTCCTGCAAGTTGGAAGTCGAGGGCCGGCAGTGGAGAAGATCCAGCAGGCCTTGATTGATGCCGGATTTCCTTTGCCTCAGTTTGGAGTCGATGGAAAGTTTGGACCGGAAACCCAGGGCGCGGTTCGACGCTACCAGTCGGCGCATGGACTGGTTCCAGATGGGATTGTCGGCCCACTCACGATGGGGAGTCTCGATGCTCTCTTCGCTCCGCCTGCGCCGCCCGCCCCACCCGGACCAGCGCCCGTGCCACCCGGGCCCGCACCTGTGCCGCCAGGTCCGGCCCCTGTACCACCGGGCCCAGCGCCTGTACCGCCCGGACCGGCCCCTGTACCACCCGGACCAGCGCCTGTGCCACCCGGACCAGCGCCTGTACCGCCCGGACCCGCACCGGTACCGCCGGGACCGGCGCCTGTGCCACCCGGACCCGTCCCACCTGGACCAGTGCCAGTGCCACCCGGACCCGTCCCACCTGGACCAGTGCCTCCTGGACCAGTGCCTCCTGGACCAGTGCCTCCTGGACCGGCCCCTGTACCACCCGGGCCAGCACCCGTACCGGCACCAAGTCTTACCAGTGACCTGCAGACACTGGTGAACGCTCACGACACAACGTACGCGCACTATAAAGCCAAAATCGTTGCCGCCAGTGTTGCTGATCGCGCCGCGGTTCTGGGCAACGCCGCTTTGCTCAGGAGCATTCAGGGCCAACTGACATTCGACGAGTTCGCCAAGGTTGTCGAACTGCTCGGCCGCACTGCGCCCACCGCAGGTACGATGCTGGGGGATGCGACTGTCTCGGCCGCGATGAATGCGGCGTTCACCGCATCTTCGCCGGCCGTTACTCTGCCGCCGCACGATCCCTCGCAGCCTGTTGGACCGTGTAACCCTCCAGCCGGTACGCCACCGCCGGCGGGTGTGCATGAAGAGGGTGGATGGATCTACATGAACCTGATCACCGGTGCTTTGGACACCCGGCGCGCTACGGCTGGCGGACAGGCGAACCTTAACCTGGCAGGGCCTCCGAATGTTGCCGATTCGATCGTTGTCGGAACGTTCCATACACATCCGAATATCGGTCCGTGCTGGGGCCACGTATTTCCCAGTGGGACCGACACCAATTCTGCCAACAGCACTGGTGTTCCGTGGCTGATCCTCGGGGCATTTCCGGATGTTGCTACCCATGAGACCACGAGCACAGGGCCGGGACAAAGGCTTCACCTCGCGGGCAATCGAGGATTCCCGGGTGCTTCGGGCGGCGATGCTCCGCAGGCGACCATAGATGGGAAGCGCGATGAGGTCTGACGCAATCCGCCGGAGATTGCCCTGCAATGCGCTTCGGAGGACATCGTGGCTGATGCTTGTCGTAATTTCAGTCCTTTTTGCAGGATGCACAGGGCTTAGTACAAAGCGGTCGGATCAGCGAGGGAAGATGATGGCAAACGGCGGAACGGCAATCAATGAGGCGGCAGCACGTGCAATCGCAGAAGAAGACGCGAAACACGTGTATCGGGACCTGAGTATTTATCAGGTCAAAACGGAGCTCAAAGACGGAAACTGGCACGTCGACTACGAATTGCAGGGAGAGGCAATGGCCGGCGGCGGTCCCCACTACGTTATCTCCGCCAAGACGGGGCAGATCCTCGAGCGGAGATATGAGCAATAGCGTGGTCAGCGAAACAGACGTTCAGATTTTTCAGAAGCTGCCTGCCTCGATGCCGGATGCAGAAAAGGTCAAGGAGGTGACATCCCATGCCGCAGCAGGTATGTAACGGAGCTTTACTTCAATGCACCATGGGCATGGCCCCGAGCAGTCTGACGGTGCTTCCCATCAACCGGGTGAACACCGCCGAGCAGCCCGATGCAAACATCATGGATCATGTGCCGCTGGTCAACATCATGCCATTCGGCATGTGCATGTCTCTCGCAAATCCGGAAGTGGCAGCGGCAACCTCAGCCGCGTTCGGTGTGCTGACTCCGATGCCGTGTATCCCCGTGACAACCTCGCCCTGGATTCCAGGCGCGCCCACTGTCATGTTGGGTGGGAATCCGACACTGGACAGCACGAGCACGCTTATGTGCACCTGGGCCGGCATGATCCAAGTCATCGAGCCCGGCGAGTTTACGGTCTCGGTTCCCTGATTCACGCGCGAACAATCTCATGCCGGATGAACTGAGCCGTTCATCGGGGATAAGCCTTTAGAAGAAACGTCGCGAGAAGGAGAGGGCGACTTGTCCAAGGAAGTACTGGCTGAGCCGGTTCAGAAGCAGACCGAATCATCGAAGTCTGGTGAACGGCTCGAGGAGTCGCCTGGCACGCGCCAGACTGCAGATGGCCGGATCCTTCAGCTGCAACGCGTCATGGGGAATCGCCGTGTTGGGGAGCTCATCAGGAGCGGACAAATTACTCGGGACGGCCGGCTGCTTCCCATCCAGACCAGGCTCCGCGTAGGCGCACCCGATGATCCCTGCGAGCAGGAAGCCGAGCGTGTTGCCAGACAAGTCGTAAGCACACCCGATGCAGTCTCATCCGCTCCCTCAGAACGAAAGAATGGCAACGGCAGTTCGGCGAGCGCCGTGGCGCGGGCCGCTTCGATCCGTCCCCTGGAGCCCGACCCTGGAAATGCCCGCCCGCTGTCTCCAGGCATACCCCGGGAGCCCACCGCGATAGAGCCGAATGCGGGTCCGGCATCGGCTGCCTCAGTCGACACTGCCATCCCGACTCCGGTCTCTCGCGTGGGCATTAAAGAAGATGCGCCGTCGATCCAAAGGGCCTGGTACAACTTCAACATTCCCTTCACCAACTACCAGTTTGACCCGAGTCTTGAGGGTTTGAAGACTGCCGCAAATGTCGTCAAGGACACTGCCGTCGGAGCCTTCGATTGGATCGTCGATCAGATCAAGAGCCTCGTATCGTCCGGCATCGACTGGCTGAAGGACAAATGGAATTCGCTCGAGGAGTCCGCTACCTCGGCCTTCGAGAGCGCTAAAAATGCATTCACCAACATTCTTGGTCTGATCAAGAGCCCGCTTAGCGTGCTGGCAGACAGTCTGATGAGCCTGGATGCGCAGGCGCTCTCGAAGGCATGGGCAACGTTCTCCGGGCTCATCACCAAGGTCGGAAACGAATTCAAGGCCATGACCGACGGGCTTCTGGAGCAGGTCAACAAGGCCTGGAGCGGCATCAATGGTTTTGCCACCTCGCTGCTCAACCGGGTCTCGAGCCTGACTGAGAACTTCCTGTTCAAGAAGCTGCCCGATGCGCTGCAAAAGATCGCCTTCTCGGTCATCGACGGGCTCAAAAGTTTGTGGAAGAGCATCAACGATGGCTGGACGAAGCTGTTCAACAAGATCAAGGCCTGGGTCGACAAAGCGATCGATACCGTCGTCAGCTTTGTTCGTAAGGTGGGATCGTTCGGCATCAACGTTGTGATTGCCGGCATCGTCGAGTTCGGCCACCTGGTCCTGTTCCTGAAGGACCTGTTCTCCAATCCTCAGAAATATGTCGAGCTGCTGGCGCAGCGCAGCGTGCAGGCCTTCGACGGCGTGGAGAGCCGCTTTGCCGGCCTCATCGGTCAGTACTTCGGCACCGCAAAAGCCGCGCCCGCACCGGCTACAGCGGGCGGGACAAAAGTTCAGCGGCAAGCAGTCACTGCTGCTCCCGCCGAGGCCAAGACCTCAGCAACGTGGAGCGAGATCGGCACCGGCGTCCTGGAAATGATGGGGAAGAAGTGGGACGCCTTCAAGTCCAATCCGCTGGCCGTCATCACCGGCATGCTGCTGGACATGGTCTTCCCGCTTGCGGGCAATATCAAGGACATCATCAAGCTGTATCAAGACATTAAAAATGTAGTGACCGGCCCGCTGGGCGCAAGCTCGCTCGAGGAGTTCTGGACCAGCTTCCTGAAGCTGCTCGACATTCCCATCCTCATCTACCACACCATCGTCAGCATCCTCATGCGGACGACGATGCTCCCGCTGATTGTCGCTACATTCATTCCGCATCCTCTGGTAAAGGCCATTGCAGCGGCCGTCGGCTATGCATTATTGGGCGCGTTTGTAAACGCCGAAGTGATGAACCTTGAGCAAAAGCTCCTGTTGCTGAAAACCGGGGCCACTACAGGCGCAGAAAAGAAAGAAGCCTACAACCGAATCGCCGACAGCCTGCTCGCGCTGGCGATGGCCGCCGCGATCATCATTATCCTGCTGATCCTCAACTTCATCGCCAATCTGTTGAAGGGGGTCTACAACTTTGTCAAGGGAAAGATTTTCAACATAGAGCCGGCCCCAGCCAAAGGCACGCCATCCCTGCCAGAGACCAAAAAGCCAACCGAGCCAAAATCCCCCGACCTCGATCCATCGCAGCCCAAACGGGGAACGGTAAAGGATCCGCCGCCTGAGGACATCGCGGCCAGCGAGCCGATAGAAGGCGGTGGCAAGGTCGAAGTAACAAAGGACGGCGAATGCCTGATATGTGCAAGCCCCTGCCAAACCGTTGATCAACTGAAGATTGATTACAAGGAGGTCATCGACGACCCTGATCCTGCCAACGACGCCGCGCGAGCCAAGCTCGATGCAGCTGACAAGATAGATGGAAAGGCCAACCCCGAGGCAAAGAGTAAGGCGGAAGCTGAGGCTGCAGCGGAACTCAAAAAGGCGCGGGCTGCGAAACAATCCAATCTCCTCGGGAAAACGAACTATCAGGTACTTGACCCCACAACAGGTCAAGTGATCACCGATATAGATCATTTTGAGCCCAATCAGCTATGGGAGGAAAAGAGTGCAACCGATGCAATAGACAGGATGACGGGAGCTGACAAGACGGCCAAATGGGTACGAACGCAGATTACAGAAAAATTCGCCAAAATTCTGCGAGCAAGACAGGAGCTACCTGGTTGGAGGAATGCTGACATCGGCTTCGAGTTCACGACACCCGGAGCAGATCCAGCTTTCAAAGCGGCGGTCGAGGCTGAGATCGCCCGGCTGCGCGCGGCGAATCCGAACGTGAACATTCTCACACGCTGGAGGTAACATCCTGACATGGGGATCGTAGTTTTCAGTGAAGGCCGCGAAGTCTGGTCGCCATCTCTGAAGGTGGGCGCATTATTTATGGCTCAGATCAGTGCGCTGGAAAAAGCCTTTGACGTGAAGAGCGGTATCATTTCTCCGCTCGCAGATGAATTGGAGATCGATGCTTCCACCTTCGTAGCCTTTGTGCAAAAAGTAATGGATTCGCTGACTCAGACAAACAACAGATCCCTAATCGTCTTGTCCGCCGGCTGCCTCCAGGTTGCCATTGCACTCATCTTTCAAATCACGGGAATCTGGCCGGCTATTCCAAAATATCTGGATTCATTTCTCGGTGATGCGCATAAAGTAATGTTGCCGCTCAGAGAGAGAGACCATGATTTGCCTCCCCGGACGACTCAATGAGGCGTGACTTCTTTTGCGAGCAGGATGCAGCTAGGGACTTTGCGCGAGGTTGTCTTTTCAAAATATCAGGTGACCATCGACTTTTCATCGGCGAAGCTCGCCAGCGCGAGGGTCGATTTCCCGTTCCCGCAGAATGTTGTACCTCTCCATCTTTCGGTACAGCGTCATTCGCGACCATCGCAGTTTGGCCGCGGCCTTGCTCTTGTTCCAGTTGGTGGCTGTTAACGCCCAGAGCAACCGCCCGCGCTCGTCTTCCGGCAGCGACTTCAACTCGGCGCAGCGCAGGCGAACATTGACGGGAAGATCCTGCAGCGTGATCTCACCTTGAGGGCCTTCGGCAAAAATAGACTCCAGCAAGTTTCTCAACTCGCGAATGTTTCCCGGCCAGTCGTAAGAAAACAGGCAGTCGAGCGTGTCATCGGTAACCCGCTTGATTTTGATGTGAAACTGGCGGCTGAACTGCTCCAGATAATAATCGACCAGAGCGGGCAGGTCTTCTTTGCGTTCGCGGAGAGGCGGCAGGTGAATGTGGGTCACGTTGAGCCGAAAGAAAAGATCACGCCGGAATTTGTTTTCCCGCCCCAACTGATCGAGATCCTGGTTGGTTGCTGCCACCACTCGCACGTCGACCGGAATTCCACGTGTGCATCCCAGCCGTTGAATTTCTTTGTTCTCGAGCACACGCAGGATTTTTGCCTGGCTATAGGCGCTCATGTCCCCGATCTCATCCAGGAAAATCGTCCCATGATCGGCCGCCTTCAATTTGCCGTCCTGCATGGAATCGGCTCCCGTGAACGCGCCCTTCGAGTGACCGAATAGTTCGCTTTCCAGCAAGGAGTCTGGGATCGCGGCGCAGTTGATCGTCACGAATGGTCGATTACGGCGCCTGCTCTTCTGGTGCACCAGCTCGGCGAACAACTCTTTCCCGGTCCCGGTTTCACCGGTGATCAGCACGTTACTGTCGCTCTGGGCAATCTTCTCAATCCGAGCGCGAATCGTGCGCATGGCCGAGCTTTCGCCAATAATTCCGCTCTCTTCGGCTTCTTCCGCCACCGCGTGCTCCTCTTCGCGTTCCGTGAGACGCAGGCAGCGCAAGACCGCGGCTGGTAATTCTTCTTCCAGCAACGGAAAACGGACGTATTCGCTCACGCCGGCGCGCAATGCGGCGATGGCAAGATCTTCGGAACTGTCAGCGACAACGAGAACTACAGCAACGAATCCATATTCGTCGTGAATTGAACGCACCAATTCCAGGCTTTCTTCCTTTTTCACCGAAGGAGAGAGACCAACGACCACGATACGGGCGCGTTGAGAAGTCAGATTTTTAAGCAGTTGATCCCGGTTCGCAATTCGCGTTACTTCAAATCCGGCGCGTAGGAGTGTGGCGCTCACTCGATTCACAAGAGCCGGACATGTTTCGAAAAGCAATACGGCGCCTTGCCCCATGGTCGTCTTTCCACCTTGTATTGCTGCTGATTGCAACCAGGAAAAACGCAACGCTCCCATCCGGCAGGAGGTCGTGGAATGCCACGCCGCGCTGTTCGATATGGGCTAGGCCGGTCGCATCCCTGCCTTTACCACTAGAGCGTGGAACACCGAAGAAAAGGGTCACAGCGTGCAAGAAAAATCGCCTCTGCAGAAAGAACAGAAGCGCCGAAACGAGACTTCGCAGGAACGCGGAGTATCGTCGCGGACCTTGAATCTAGTAACTTCTAACGACAACTGAAAAGCAGTCCAGATTGCCGCCGAGAAACTTCGGACTCGTTCCTGTTCGATTGGTGTTTGAAGGCTGACTTCGTTGCGTAGGATCTCAAGATTTTTGGAACGCGGTTGAGGCGGATGCGCTGAGGGAGGCCGCGCCTGGCCGTGGAATTTCCGCCGAACCGAGATCGAAAAGAAAAAGGCGGAGCCAATTTAAGGCAGGAGTCCCGATTGTGTCAACCGAAATTCGTTTTTCTCGCTTCGCGAGATAGTAGGCAAAGGAGTGCGCAATTTCACAGTCTCGCGGGTTTGACGCACGGCGAAAACGGAAGCCGGTATGTTTGCACATCTCGCGATAGCAGGTCTACAATGCGCAGGTATCAGGGTGCTCTCTGCTCTGCAGGCTCTCCTCATACATTCACGGCTCTTGACTGAAATCCTCCCAGAAGTCACGAGCACAAGGGCAGACAAACAGCGCCAAAGTTTTTGATCCGGGCCTGTAACGCTTTGCTTCGCCGGCGGTAGAAGTTACTCGATTCAAGGTCCGCGCTCCTGCGAAGTCTGGTTTCGGCGCTTCCGTTCTTTCTGCCGATGTGGTTTTTCTTGCGCTATGGCCCTTTTCTTCGGTGTTTTGCGCTCTAGTGGGTAAAGGCAGGGATGATACCGGCCTTCCCTATATCGAACAGGCCGGCAGGTGTCATGCCACGACCGCCTGGCGGATGGGATGGTTGTGTTTTTCGTGGTTGCAGCCCGGGTCACTCTGCAATTAAAAGTGCCCTACGGAGGCTCCCCATGTGCCCCTATGCCAACTCTCTCCGCAAAAAGCTATTCTGTGGACGCCTCGCGCTCGCCGGCGCCGCTGTCATCCTGATGTCTTGCTCCTGCGCCGCTCAGAATAAGAAGAATACACCTCCTCCGCCACGCCCTCCTGCGGTTCGACCGTCGCCCAGCCCACAGCGGGCGCCCGCACGGACTCCTAACCTCGGGACTTATTTCCCGAATAAAAACACGGTGTCGAACAACAACAAAACTACTGTGCCGACCAATAACCCATCAAACCTGGGCGGGTTAAAGCCGGGTTCCAACCAGACCCCTCATGTGAATCTTCCGTCTAGCCTTGGATTGAACAGCGGCTCCTCTGCCGGAACTCGGCTCAGTTTTCCGGCGAACGCGGGAAAGACCGTCGCCTTGAAAGCCGGTGGGAGCGCGACTATCAGGCCAAACGGTCAATTGCGATCGATCGATCGAACCGGGACCCACATCGACTATGGAGCTCATGGAACCAGGACCATTTCTTCCATCACGCCAAACGGATCTCGCGTAGTCACGACCGGCCCCCACCAGGGATTCGTCCAGCGTTCTTACCTGACGCGCAACGGCCATACCTACATTCAACGAACCTATGTCGTGAACAACGTTACGCACACGGTGGCGTACCGGTCCTACAGCTACCGCGGGACTGTCTATTATGGCTACGCGCCCGCGTACTACTACAGGCCGGTGTTCTATCAATGGGCTTACAATCCCTGGGCGGCGTTGGTCTATTGGTCCTGGGGATGGACGCCGGCAGTCTATCCCTGGTACGGCTATTACGGTTATTATTTCGCTCCGTATCCTGCGTATCCCTCGGCGGCGTACTGGCTGACCGACTACCTGATGGCTGCTGACCTGCAGGCCGCTTACGCGGCGCGCGTGTCCAGCGCCAATGCGGCGTATGGCTCGACGAACCCACCAACGCAGCAGCAGGATGCTTACACCGCATCGGGCCAGCAAGCCGTGGCCCTGAGTCCCGAAGTCAAACAGGCAATCGCCGAGGAGGTGAAATCGGAACTTGCCAAAGAAGAAGACTCGGCAGCCCAGGGCGAGACTCCCGGGGGCGCTGTAGTACGGCCAACGCCGAGCGCGGTGGCACAGGCAACTCCGGGCAACGACGACGTGCCGCCCGCACTTGATCCCGCGCGCCGGACCTTTGTCGTTGCCAGCAGTATCGACGTCATCTCCGGTGACCAGGAATGCACCCTGACTCCGGGTGACGTCATCACACGGCTTACCGACACACCCGACCAGGATCAAAAGGTGGTTGCCAGCGTTTCGAGCAGCAAGAAGGCCGATTGCGCCGCCGGCAAGCAGATCTTCATCGCCGTGCCAGACCTACAGGAAATGCAGAATCATTTCCGCGAACAACTCGACAGCGGACTGAAGCTACTGGCCACTAAGCAGGGAACCGGCGGAATTCCCGAGGCTCCCAGCACCACGCTGGTAGGAGGAGAGGTTCCGCCTCCTGTGGCCGACGCTACAGCTGCGCAGGCAATTCAAGACCAGGAAGCAGCTGCTGATCAAGCCGAAAGGGATGCATCTCAGCAGGTATCGGGTCAGGGTTCCTGAGGACAAAGCTGCTGCCTTCAAGTGAAGCGGCTCGGCAAGTCGTCACGACCGTGTAGCGAGGCGTAAAGGGAATCGGCCTTGTTCAGTCATTCAATTGATGAAGATCAGCTCTTCGTTCAGCCGCGCTCATCAGAGAGCTGGTGAATCTCAAATTCTCTCGAGAGCCATGTTTTGAAGGCATTCAGCCCCGAAATCGTCGATTTTCCCGGTGAGATTGTGAAAGAGAGTATCCCCTTGACCAAGAGGCTTTGATTCAAAGAGATCGGCGAAGGCATCGACCGCTTCCAGAGCTCTTGGTCGCCACTGCTTAATCCAGTTCTGGATGATCTTGTTGTTCGAAGGATTGTCTGCCGTGAGCGTCTGAACGAGCGCGCGGCTCCAATCGCGATGCCATTGGCAGTCTTCGTTAAGGGAGTAGAAAATTTGGCCGAGGAGATGATCGTTCTGGCCGAGCGCAAGATCTCCAACGTGCTTCATGAAAAGTTCGTCGACCATTGGCTTCAGAATCAGATTGAGTACGACGAACGCTTCGCCCCAATCGTAGGTGACCAAGAGCTGCTCGACAAATCTGCGTAGCGGTTGCCAGCGCTGCCCAAGTTCCCAGCGATTTTTGCCGTCTAAACCAAACTCGGGAAAAGTTAACTGAATTTGGCGAATACGATAAGCCAAGCGTTCGACCCGTCGCGCTTCGTCACTGGCTTGTAACGCGGCTGCGACAGTGATGCGACCGCAGGGGGCAATTTGTCCGATATAGGCGGCGATCATCATGAAAGCATGACCCGGATACCGAAGAGGCACGGCCAGGTCATCCAGCATTTCAATCCACTGTGCGGACAGTTCACGGTCGTAGCCCGTGGATTCGATCTCCTCGAGAATCCCGTCGACAAATATCTCCTTTTGCATCTGAAGATCGGTGTATTTGCTGTACGTCGTTTCGCGGGGATCGCGAAAGTTCTCCCAATTGCTGCAGGTGAGCAGTGAGCCTTGTTGGTATTTCGCATACCACGGCTGGAGTGGGACGTCCAACTCGAATCTCCTGCCTGTATAACCTTCGCGGGTGTTCAAAAGCAGTTTGGACGTGACAACTTCGTATTCGGTGGGCATGCGCCGCTGCGGAAGCAGATGCCAGAATGTTTTCTGCTGAGGCATATGCCTGCCCTCCTAAGCCTTCAGCTGCCAGATGGCTTCGTCTTGGGTTAACTTGATCGCTCCTTTGAAGGCTGACATCACAGTTTCCAATTCGCCTGGAAAACGAATTGCCCGCCCAAGATGTTTCTCAATCCCAGCGCGGGTGACGACACACTTGCGCGGAGCGAAGACTCGCAAATAAGCACCGCGATCTAACACAACAACATCGTTGTTAAGCTCCCGAATAGCGGCGATGATGGCGTCGGTGAGAGCCCCCGCCTGAAGCACAGGGCCCACATGATCGTAGGTCGTAGCGTCCTCGCTCATTGCTCTCCTTTTGTTGCTGTGTCGCATACGTCTATAAGGATGTCTTCATTCTCGACCTGGACAGCGACCGACTTCAGGCTCGCGGTTTGCGGGTTAATGCCACGTCCGTTGCCGGCATCGAACTGCCATCCGTGCGTGGAGCAGGTAAGGACCTTTCCTTGCAGCGAGCCCTCACTGAGTGGCGTTCGCAGGTGCGGGCACGCATTTTCGTATGCGTAAATCTTGTGGTCCAAATTGACCAACAGCACGCAGTGGCCCGCGCATTCAACCGGCATCATCTCTCCGGCCCAAAGCTCATCCGTTGTAGCTACCTTCAGGAACGTCATGTTGTCTCTTCAGATCAAGCCGTTGTAAGGGTTTGAGATTTGTCTGGAGCACAGTCGCATCAGGGTCCAGCACATCTCCCTGGTAGACTGCCTCGTATTGGTAATTCGCGTCGACTCGCAAACGGACAGCATCGAGGAGTTTACAGGTAAGGGAACAGATGGTTTCTCCCTCTTCAGCAAGAATGAGGACACCCATCGTGTCACCCTCGACGAAGCCATAGATAGGAATCGGCAACGGGAGCCGCCCTCTCAAGATGAGCCCGGCTCTTTTGAAAGCCACTCATACTCGCCGCCGTAAACGTCTTTTCCCCAAGTGTCCGGAGTCAATCGAAAATACTCCGTCCGCAGCGCCGTAAAATCTGCCGGAGCTTCTCCGGCAAGAATGCGTTTGACCAGATCTTTGTGGGCCGCGTACCTCTCGGGTTCGCGTTGAAATATCCAGCGACAGGGTTCCGAGCAAAAGATGTAATTCGCTCCGTTGAGTTCAAACACACTTGCTGTGTTTTTCCGAGGTGTGCCTCCGCATAGGGGAAATTGGCACATATCGCAAAAAGCTGGAAGTGCAGAGGAGTGAACGGACATCTCCTTCTCTGCGCCCACTCCACTGCGTTTCCAGTGATTGGCGATGCACTCCCACACCGCGTCGATCTCGTTCCAATGCTTCGGATATTTGTCCCGAAGCCATCGTCGATCATCAGGGCTTGGAACGACGACGTCGAACCAAAATGTAGACCGATAGGTGTACGCGCTTGCGTACATCATGTGGTGATAGATCTCCAATTCATCTTGGAAAATGTCCCAGTACCATGGTCTCTTCAGTCCGAATTCGTCCAAGGTCCGAAAGAACTGATCTACGATCCATTCCTCCATGAACTCCTTGAATGAAGCTGAGCGCTGCTCGCCGGCCAAGTAATCCATCGTCACGCCCGTGAGAAACGAGAAGAGATGCCAGTTCCTCCAAAACCATTTATCGATAAGATATTGCGCATATTCGGGATCGTGCCGCAAGACGAGCGCCAGCACCGGGTGCCCAATCTGAGCATGCCGTGCCTCATCGGTCTGAATGCTCGTGACCATCTTTTCGAACATGTAGTCACCCGCACCGTGTGCGAGTGACGCCAAACCGACGAATTGAAGGTTCGTAAAGCCTGTCTCAAGAACAATGTTGGTAGCAATCTGGAATTCGATGGCATTCTGTCCGAGCGTCAGCTCATCGAAAAAGTGTCTTGCGGCGATCGCCAGCCAGTTATTGGTGTGATAGAACTTGTGCGTCCAGTCGAACTGAGAGTCCCAGCGAACCAACTCATGCATAAGTAACAGCGGGATTTGCGTGTGGCGGATTTCGTCCAGGGCGCCGAAGGAGGCCATTGCTCTCCAGGCACTGTCTCGTCCGAAACGTGTGCCGCGCAGATTGCCGATAGCAGCCGTGAATTCGGCGAGTGCCAGGGCGGCTGCATGCACCTTAAGGCCGTTAATCCACGGCGTCGCTAGTCTCTGAACGTTCTCCAGCCGTCCTACGGCGTCCCGCACTGCATAGACGGCCATATCCTTTTCATGCTGGTTTTCGACGTATTCTCGGTAGGAAGTCTTGAAGGATTCCTCCCAATCCTTCCATGCATTGTGGGGAAGCCATGGGTGTCCACTGATGATTTCGGGGAAGACCTCTCGTTCTTCGACATAAGAGAACTCCCAATCGAGTTTGCGCGCCAGCGGAAGCCAATCTTCACGATTGAGCATAGAGCACCCAGACGAGTGGTACAAAAGTTCTTCGGGTGAAAGGTATCTTCGAGCTATGGCTTGGCTGAGCCCGCAAGTCGAGAGGACCGCTCCCGCCAGCCATGGTGTGATGATTTTCTTCAATTGGCCCGTATGTCAAGTGCGCTTGCGTCAGACGGAGCGCGGCAAGGGAGAGAACGGCGAGTCTCCGAAGCTGCGGCTGGGTCCTCGGGGTCGGCTTGAATCCGAAAAGAGGTACAATGGCCCCGCGGCACGGTCATTGCTGCTTTCACATCAATAGGATTAGCGACGTTCCGCGGATTTGAGACTTTCTGTTTTGGCCATACTTGCCGAAATTCAAGCGCGATTCTGATTCGGAGAGATGAGGATTCTTCGGATATGATGTCACTCGATTCGCAGCTCAAAACGATCATCGATGCGATTCCGATACTAGCCTGGTCGATGAGGCCGGATGGCTCGATCGACTATTTCAATCAACAGTGGACGGAATATACCGGGATGCCCATAGAACAGGCATTGAATTGGGGCTGGAAAGTCGCAAAGCATCCTGATGACCTGCCGCGAATTTTTGAGGTCTTCGAGAGGGCGACGGAGTCTGGCCAACCTTTCGAGGTTGAAGGGCGAATTCGGCGCCGCGACGGCGTCTTTCGCTGGTTTCTGGTCCGTGGGAATCCATTGCGCGACCCAACCGGCGCAATCGTGAGATGGTACGGAACGGACGCAGACATAGAAGACCGAAAACGTGCCGAAGACGCAGTGCGTGCCACGGAGCAGAATCTTCGGCTGATAGTCGACAATATTCCGGGTTTTGTGTGGACCATGATGGCGTCGGGCGAGGTTGACGTGGTCAACCAACAGATGTCGCAGTATCTAGGCACAACAGCCGCAGAATTGAAAGAGTGGTTTTCATTCTTGCATCCAGATGATCGGCAGTATGTGGTCGAGCGATGGCGTAAAACGGTCGCGACCGGTGAGCCATATGAGGTCGAGTACCGCCTGCGCCGGTACGATGGCGTGTATCACTGGTTCCATTGCGCCGGGAGTCCGTTGCGGAACCGAGATGGGTGCATCGATCGTTGGTACAAATTGCTGACGGACATCGAGGAGCGCAAACGAGCCGAAACTGAATTGGCCAGAGCTTTTGAAGAGATAAAGCGACTCAAAGATCGCCTTCAGGATGAGAATTTAGTCCTCAGAGAACAAATCGACCGGACCCAAATGTTTGAGGAGATCGTCGGAGAAAGTCAAGCCTTGAAAGTTGCGGTCTCATCTGTAGCTCGCGTCGCCCCAACCGACTCCACAGTCCTGCTGCTAGGCGAAACCGGGACTGGAAAGGAATTATTCGCTCGAGCAATCCACGAACACTCCCTTCGATCTGAAGGACCATTCGTGAGTGTAAATTGCGCGGCGATTCCCGACTCCCTCATCGCTTCTGAGCTATTCGGGCATGAAAAAGGAGCTTTTACTGGAGCCGTTCAGCGTCGCCTCGGAAGATTTGAATTGGCAGATGGCGGAACGCTCTTTTTCGACGAAGTTGGTGACCTGCCGTTAGACACACAGGTTAAGCTTCTGCGCGTCCTCCAGGAACGAGAATTCGAGAGAGTGGGGGGCATCCGTCCAATCAAGGTCGATGTGCGCGTAATTGCAGCTACGAATCGGGATTTGTCCAGGGCTGTCTCGGAGGGCTCTTTCCGTCGCGACCTCTTCTATCGCCTTAATGTCGTTCCCATCGAGATTCCTACGTTACGCGAGAGAAGAGACGACATCCCACTGTTGGTCCACTACTTCGTCGATCGCTATGGACGGAAGGTCGGGAAGAAAATATCCGAGATCGATGATGGAAGCATGAATCTTCTAAAAGACTACTCTTGGCCCGGCAACATCCGAGAATTGCAGAACATTATCGAACGAGCGGTCATCGTTTCGGATTCTCCCATTTTGAACATTGATGAAAACTGGCTTTCTCAACCACTCCTAGTATCGGAGACGAACAGCCACTTCGAACCATTCCAGAAGATCTCCCCCGAGATGCAAAAGTCGATCATCGAAACCGCGTTACGCGAAAGCGGGGGGCGAGTATACGGACCCACTGGCGCGGCGAGAAAGCTCGGGATTCCTCGTTCTACATTAGAGTCAAAGATTCGCGCCCTGAGAATTGATAAGAACCGTTTTCGGTCCGAGGCGTTCGTCGACGAGGGAGATTAGCAGCCCTATGGTTCTGCTGCCTCGCTCAAAATTCCGCGACAGACTTTGAAGGTAAGCGTCCGGTCTGACCAGGTCGCATGAATGGAGGAGTGTTCTGTCCACTACTTTATCTATGGAGACTTCGCGGATTGATTCTGTCCATTAGGCGGCACGGAGCGGGCTCAGAGGGGGCGCCAAACTGGCATCAGATGAC
>JAFAKX010000010.1 GCA_019234945.1 Silvibacterium sp. | reverse complement strand
GCCATCGAGCAAACCTCTTAGAGAGAAAGATTCTCTTCAGTATAGAGCGGTCTAATCTTGGACCGGAGCGATTCAGGCGAGATCCGTGTCCGAACCAGCGCGTCTATCGAGTTTCTGTGGGGCGTTGATTCTGCCAGCAGAAATCCTGTCAGACCTGGCTCCGTTACCCTCACTGCCGCGAGCGCAGTCCACGGAGAGCGGTAGCAATATACTTGATCCGCACGTCTGCAAAGGCATGGAAGGAGATCGGATGGCTCAGCAAACTCCACTGCACTTCGTCTTTTTACATCGCCGCGCCTCCGGATAGGGTCTGGGAGGGCTTTGTCTCCCCCGAATCCAACCGGATCCTTTTTATGGGGGCCGAACTGGAAGCCGACCTGAAGCCCGGCGGGGCGATGAACTGGGTCGGACCCGGGCCTGATGGCAAACGCGTTGCCTATGTTCATGGCGAGGTTCTCCAGTCAGAGCCGCCAAGTTTGTTGCAGTACACCTTCGCTATGGGTCCTTCCGGCAAACCCTCCCGCGTCACGATAGAACTCGTACCGGAGACTGAGGCCACCAGAGTCTCCGTCATCCATGACCAATGGGCCGAAGACGATAGTACCTACGGTGCCACTGCGGATGGCTGGCCGCGCATCCTCTCCCGCCTCAAGACACTCCTCGAAACAGGCAAAACGTTTAAGCCTCACTGACCCATCAGCAGGCGGCGGGATATAAGAACAAGAGGGACGATCAGAGGTGGGAAGCTCGCAATCAGAGTTGAGAAGCCTGCAATCGGTTAGCCTTTTCAGTCTGCTCTTCCTCCTTGTCGCCGTCGCCGCCGCTCAACCCGCAAACCCCATCAACATCCACGTCGACGCTGCGAAATCGCAGGGTCCGTACGCCCCGATCTGGAACTACTTTGGAGCCGACGAGCCCAACTACACCTACGCTCCCAACGGCGAAAAGCTCCTTCACGAAGTCAGTGCTCTCAGCCCCGTTCCTGTTTACTTCCGCACGCATAATCTGCTCACCACCGGAGACGGAACCGCCTCTCTGAAGTGGGGCTCGACCAATGCGTACCGCGAAGCCGCCGACGGCTCCCCCATCTACGATTGGACCATCACCGAACGCATCTTCGACGCCCTTCAGGCTGCGCACATCCGCCCACTCGTCGAAGTTGGCTTCATGCCCGAAGCGCTCTCGACGCACCCCGAGCCATATCGCCACACCTTCCCCAATGGAGACGTGTTCACCGGCTGGTCCTACCCACCAAAGGATTACGCGAAGTGGAGCGCGCTCGTAGTCGCCTGGGTGCATCATCTGCGGCAGCGTTACGACACCAGCGCCTGGCTATGGGAGGTCTGGAATGAGCCGGATATCCCCTACTGGCACGGCACGCCTGAAGAATACGACAAGCTCTATGACGTGACTGCGGCCGCTATCCGGAGTGAACTTCCCGAGGCAAAGATCGGTGGCCCTGACTCCACCGGCCCCGCAAACGATCGGGCTGCGGCTTTCCTGAGGCAGTTTCTCGAACACTGCGCCCATGGCACCAATGCCGCGACCGGCAAAACCGGGGCCCCGCTGGACTTCATCAGCTTCCATCCCAAAGGCAGTCCAAAGGTCGTCAACGGTCACGTCCGCATGAATGTTGGTGCGCAGCTGCGCTCTGTCCAGCGCGGCATGCAGATCGTCGCCTCCTATCCCGAATGGCGCAACACTCCGATCATTCTCGGCGAGAGCGATCCGGAAGGCTGCGCCGCCTGCAAAGGCGAGCAGAACGGCTACCGCAATGGCCCCCTTTATGGCGTCAGTGTCGCCGAGGCGATCGCCCGCACTTATGAACTTGCCCGCAAGGAGAACGTTCATATTCAGGGCGCTGTCACCTGGGCCTTTGAGTTCGAAAACCAGCCATACTTCGCGGGCTTCCGTGAACTCGCCACAAACGGCGTCGACAAGCCGGTGCTCAACGTCTTCCGCATGCTTGGCATGTTCGGCGGCGACTGGATCGAAGCCTCCAGCACGGGGGCACAGCCGCTCGATCGGGTCGTTGCCGACAGCGTTACTGCCTCACCGGACGTCAATGTCGTCGCCACCCGCGACGACAGGGCAGTCGATGTACTTCTCTGGAACTACCACGACGACGATATTCCTGCCGAACCGGCTCCCATCCACCTCGAAGTTGCCAGAGTTCCCGCAAACCTCGTAAGTGTCGAAATCTTCCGCATGGACGCCGATCACAGCAACTCCTTTACTGCCTGGAAGAACATGGGGAGCCCGCAAACGCCCACTTCCGCGCAGCAGAAACAGCTGGAAGACAGCGCTGCACTCGAGCACGATCCGCCCCGCACCGTGGCCGCGCACGATGCTGTCATAACTGTGGACTTTTCCTTGCCGCGTCAAGGCGTGTATCTTGTGAAACTCAAGTGGTAGGCTGCACCTGCTGCGACGCCCAGGCCCGCCGCTGCGTCTAAAGAGAGCGAAGTATGGCCGATCAACTCTACCTCAGCCTTTGGTACCCCAATTTCAGGCTTACCTCTCTACCCGCTGCTCTCGAAAAGGTGATGGAACAATTCGGCAGCGTAGCTGGATCGTCGCGGGTCAAGGCCGCCGCAGCGTATCCCCTCTCGTGGAACGAGGCGCCCGCCTATCAACGTGTCTATGACAAGGAGCACGAGCCCGACGAGGTGGACTCGGAGCCACGTCTCGCTATCCCCGCCGCGATGGAGATGCTTCACGACGACTTCGCTTATGAGTTCGAACTGGTGTGGGAACTCTGGGTGCCCGAAACGGGTGGCGGCCTCGACCCCATCTGGCGTAAAGAGCCGCGGGTGGTGCGAATCATCGGATTCGGACCGCAGTTCGATGAGGCCGCCTGGGAGCAAAACGGCCATATCCGTGTGGACTTCGGCCCCGACACACCATTCCTTCAGGAAGAAGTGAGCCTCGACAAGCCGGCTGCCGATTACGTCAAGCAGAACGTGCAGCTTCTGGTTGATTTCACCAACGCGGTGCAGCAGCACGGAGGCATCTCCAGCCGGCTCCTCTGGTCCGAATCCGGCGACAGTCTGGCACAGAAGTTGATCGCGCGCCTGCAAAGCGTGAATTAGCAGCGGCCGGTCTGATGAGAAAATGATTCTATGCGTGTGACCGTTGCCAGGCTTCGCCGGGGCATCGTTGTTCTGGCCTGCCTGATGCTGGCGGTTCTAGCCGCCTTCATCCTCTACGCGCGCTACCGGGTGCATCGCTTGGCCAGGGATTTGCCGGCCAAACTGGGGATGAATATCCAGCAGACGGCCAACGGATTCACCTATTCACAATCCAGCAAAGGTCACACCTACTTTACGATTCACGCGTCCAGGCTGATCCAGTACAAGAGCGGTGGCCACGCTACGTTGCACGACGTCCACATCACGCTCTATGGGCCCGAAGGATCCAATCGCACCGACAAGATCTACGGTTCCGACTTCGACTACGATACCCAGTCCGGAATTGCCACCGCAAACGGTGAGGTGCAGATTGATCTCGCCGGTCTCGGCTCCGATCAGGCGGCCAAGCCGCCCACTGCCGATGCGCAGCCCGAGTCGAACGCCGTGCACGTAAAGACCAGTGGGCTCACCTTCAATTCAAAGACCGGCGACGCCATTACAGCCGAGCACATGGAGTTCGCGACGCCCCGTGCCGCCGGCAGCTCGATGGGGGCGAGCTATAACTCGAAGACCGGCCTGCTCATCCTCGACAATCAGGTCCACATCACGACCAGCGCCAACGGAAATCAGGTTGTGGTCGGCGCCACGCACGCGGAGCTGTTGCGCGACAGCCGCCAGGCTACGCTCCTTCATCCGACCTTCAACTACGAAACAGAGAAGAGCGCCGCTGATCAGGCGATCATCTACTTTCGCAAGGACGGTTCTGCCGAGCGAGTCGACGCGCACGGAAATATTCGCGTGGTGTCGCAGAAGGGCGCCACCCTGACCAGCGGTACTTCCGAAGTGCTGCTCGACGCGAAGAGCCAGCCCCTTCAGGCGGAGATGGGCGGAGGTCTCAATATTGTCTCCAGTGACGAAACGCGCAGCATACACGGTAGCGCCATCGAGGGCACGGTGACCTTCGGCCCGAATTCCACTATCAGGCACGCCCAGTTCCGCAATGCAGTCAGCTTCGTGGAGCAGCTGCTTAAACTGAACAATGATCCCAAGGGTACTGCCTCGCGTGAGATGCAGGCTTCGAAGCTTGATGTCGATTTCGCCGCCGGAGCCGACCCGAAAAAGCGTGTCGCCCAGAAAGCGCTCGCAACAGGGAACGCCAGGGTCAACCTGCACACAATTCCGTCCAAGGGGCCGCAGCAGCAGACAACGATTATCGGAGATCAACTGCTGGCCACGCTCGCCGATGGCAGGACTTTGAAGCAACTGGATGGCTCCGGCAACACGAAAATTGTCGATCTTGCGGCCGATGGCTCGGTCAACACAACCAAAGGAGATCGCCTGCAGATCACCTTTGCTCCTCAGTCCACGCAGACGCCGCGCGGCGGATCGGTCCAGCAGGGCCAATCGCAAAACATTGCGGTTGAAACCGCTGTTCAGGATGGCAATGTCGTGCTGACACAGACGCCGGCAAGGAAGCCTGGCACAACTGCTGATCCCGCGACCGTCACTGTCTGGGCGAAGCACAGCGAGTACCAGGCTTCGACGCAGATTCTGCACCTGACGGGGGATCCGCGCCTCAACGATGGCCAGTCCCTGCAGCTCGCGGCCGCGAGCCTGGAATACCATCGCGATTCCGGCGATGCCGATGCCGATGGAGTGGTCAAAGCCACCTATACCCAACAGAAAAGCGGAAAAGACGCAGCGGGAGTTGCGAATTCCGGCCCAACGCTCGGCGGGAGTGGCCCCGTCCACATCACGGCCGACCGCGCCGCGTTGCACCACACAACAAACACGAGCGTCTTCTACGGCTCTGTCGCGAAGCCCGCGCGCATGTGGCAGGGGGATAACTCTGTGCTTGCCCCGGTGCTCGAGCTCATCCGCAACCCCGAGACCCTCAAGGCCTACGCAGAGGGAACTGGAGCCGCTCCCGTCATCAATGCCAACCTAAATGCGGTCATGGGGCCAAACCATCAGCCAAGCCTGGTCCGCGTCCACAGCGAGACGCTCGTCTACTCCGACGCTGAGCGTCGCGGCGATTTCCGCGGGTCCGTGATGGCGGAGAACCGGGACGGCACGATTCGCGCCGATGAAGCGCAGTTTTACCTCACTCCGGCGCCTAAGGCTCCTGCCGGAGCCGTCCGTCAGCCGGTCCCGCAAACTCAGCTCGATCGGATTGTTGCTGCCGGACGCGTCCTCGTCACGCAACCGGGGCGGAAAGGCCTCGGAGACAAGCTCGTTTATACGGCCGACGACGGAAAATACGTGCTCACCGGCACTCCGCAAAGCCCGCCGCGCATTGTTGATCAGGCCAAAGGAACCACCACAGGGTCCAGATTGATTTTCAATAGTCAGGATGATAGCGTCGTGGTGAGTGGGGGGCAGTCGAGCGCCGTCACGGATACGCGTGCTCCGAGGTAGATGCAGAAGCTTTCAACCGACGCGATCGGGAAGTCATACAAGCGGCGTCAGGTGGTCAGCGGCGTCAGCATTCACGTAAGCCAGGGTGAGGTGGTCGGCCTCCTCGGTCCGAACGGCGCCGGTAAGACGACGAGCTTTTATATGATCGTCGGGCTGATCGTTCCCGACTCGGGCCATATTCTAGCCGACGGCGAAGACATCACCCGTGTTCCCATGTATATGCGGGCCCGCCAGTACGGCATCAGTTATCTCCCGCAGGAACCTTCGGTTTTCCGCAAGCTGACGGTCGAGGAGAACATCCTTGCCGTGCTGGAAGTGCAGAACATTACCCGCGAGGCGCGGCGCGCGCGCACCGAAAAGCTCATTGAGCAGCTGAACCTCGGCCACATCCGAAAGACCCGCGGCTACGCGTTATCTGGTGGTGAGCGGCGGCGCGTGGAGATTGCCCGCTGCCTGTGCATCCAGCCCTCTTTTATTTTGCTCGACGAGCCTTTTTCGGGAATTGATCCCATTGCGGTAATTGATCTTCAGGAAATCATCTTCGATCTTAAGGCCAGCGGCATCGGGGTGTTGATTACGGACCATAATGTCCGTGAAACACTCTCGGTCACCGACCGGGCATACATCATCAACCAGGGCAAGATCTTTCGCGACGGCACGCCGGAAGAATTAGGCGGCGATCCGGAAGTTCGGAGAGTCTACCTCGGTGAGGGATTCACGCTCGGCTGAAATTGGCCTGGGTGAGCGGAGTAGCCAGGAGTGCGAGGGCGCTTCAAACCGGTGCCTTCCCGGATGTACACTGTAACCCAAACTGACTGTTAAATCGTTCACTGAAGTAAGGACAGAATGACACTTCTCCAACCCAAGTTGAGCTTGAAGGTAGCTCAACGCCAGATACTGACGCCGGGCCTCATGCAAATGGTCAGCGTGCTGGCGTTGAACAAGCTTGAGTTGAAGGAGATGATCAACGCCGAAATTACCGAGAACCCCATTCTCGAAGAGATCGAGGAAAATGTTCCGCTG
Source organism: Silvibacterium sp. (assembly GCA_019234945.1). Lineage (GTDB taxonomy): Bacteria > Acidobacteriota > Terriglobia > Terriglobales > Acidobacteriaceae > Silvibacterium. The sequence continues at coordinate 1,323 of JAFAKX010000010.1, read as the reverse complement.
CTCGACGACGTCGCCCGGCAGGAGATCGAGCGCGACCGTCCGGCGGAAGTACGGGCCGCGGAAGCGGAACCAGAAAAAAAGACCGATCCCTTCGAAGAGATCGACTTCGGGTCGTACTTCCAGGATTACCTCGATCCCGGCTTCCGCACGGGGAATAGCTTCGAAGCTATCGAGGCTCCGTCGCTCGAGAATTTTCTTTCCAAGCCTGCGTGTCTCAGCGATCACCTTTTCTGGCAACTCGGGTCGATGCCGCTCGTGCCTGCAGTGCGCGATGCAGCCGAGTACATTGTCGGCAATCTGAATGAGGACGGCTATCTCACCGCCACCGATGAGGAACTGCTCGCGGGTTATCTGCGCGAGCAACTTGGTCCGGGGCCCGTCAAAGCAGGGCATGAAGATCAGGACGAAAGCAAATCAGAAGGCGCATCTTCTTCGGATTCCGCTGCGGATAAGGCAGCTGACCGCAATGGAATTCATGCAGCTCTTGCGCAGCTTCCTCAGACCATGCTTGACCGGGCACGTGCGCATCTCGAAGCTGGTCTGGCAGTCGTCCGCCAACTCGATCCGGTCGGCATCGCCACCCGCGACCTCCGCGAGTGCCTGCTGGCCCAGGTAGATGCGCAGCGGAAGGAATTCGAACTCATATACCGCCGGCAGAACCGGCAGGCTCCGAGCGATAAATCATCGAATGGTGAAGCGCAATTTCAAAGCCTCGACAATGGCGCTTCCACGGCCACCGGACATGACCCCACCAACCTGCATGGCATCGCCGATGATGCCACTCAGGCTGAATCCGCCGGGCAGTCCGCAGAAGAGAATGGTGTCACGAAGGAACATCCCGCGCATCCGGCAGATGGCCGCATCGGGATTTTCCAACTTGCGGCCCTCATCATCGACAAGCATCTGCCGCTTCTGCAAAAGCGCGATCCTCGCGAGCTCTCTAAGGCTGTTGGCAAGCCGGTCGAGACGGTCCAGCAGGCGACGGAGTTCATTCGCACCCTCGACCCGCGCCCCGGCCAGCGGTATAACCGCTCCGACGCCAGGCTGATCGAGCCCGACGTGGCTTTCGTAAAACGCGGCGACGAATACGTCGTGGTCATGAACGATGAGGACCTGCCCGCACTGCGTCTGAATCAGGGATATCGCCGCATGCTGACCCAGCAGGGTACGGAAAAGGAAGTCAAGGACTACGTAAAGGAGCGCTACCGCTCCGCGCTGCAGCTCATGCGCAACATCGAGCAGCGCAAGAACACGATCCTGCGCACCTGCGAAGCCATCGTTCGCCGCCAGGGCGATTTTCTGGAGCGGGGCGTCGATGCTCTT
>JAFAKX010000136.1 GCA_019234945.1 Silvibacterium sp. | reverse complement strand
TGTCAGTAGCTCCTGCACTTAAACCCGCGCCGAGGTCGCGGACGCTCGCCACTCTCGCTAAGGAATTGCTCCGCGAGCCAGGCAGCGTCCGTTCTCCGGCTGAGACTCACGCGACGGCAGGAGCTCCTCCTTCGGTCGTCGCCGAAGACGGAAGCGACGCGGGCTCTGGCGGCCCCTCATCGCCCAGCGCCGTGGCGTCAGATCCGGAAACAGAACCAGCGGCTGCGCCAGTTCGGCAGCGGAAGGCGACCGCTGCCGAGATTTTCCGCTGGATTAAGAAGAGTGTCGTGGAGCGGACACACCTGCCCGAGGCCTCCGCCGAGCTTGTCACTTACTGGAGCATCGCCACGTGGTTCCATGATGTATTGCGTGTCTTGCCATGCCTCGTGATAACCGGCCCGATGTACCATGCGACGCTCGTGCTTGAATGCCTGCGCGACTACTGTTGTCAACCGGGACGGGTAGCGGGATTTCGGCGGAGCGACCTGGGGGTGCTAAAAAGTGCTGCCTGTGGAACCTGTCTTTTGTCGAAGCCCGATCTAGATGAGCGGACAGCCGCCTTATTAAGCGATCTTACCGATCCGAAATGCTATCTGGTCGAAGGGGATTCTTTCAACGGTTCCCCAATGATGACGGCGATCTACGTCGGCGATGACCCTGGGGCACATAAAATCCTCCATTCCGTCCAGGTCCACATCACTCCCATGCTTATCAAAGCGGCGAGCCGTCCTGCCTGGCTGCAGACGCACATCGAATACATGCCGAAGCACCTCAACCAGTACCGCGAAGCGCATCTGGATGTGGTACGTCACAGTCAGTTCGTCGCCCACGGTCTGCCGCTGGAAGCTGCCGCCATCGCATCGGCCCTCGGGAGCTGTATCGTGGATGAACCGGAGCTGCGCAACAGATTAGTCCTTCGGCTGAAAGGGCAAAATAGTGAAGACCGCTATCAAAGAGTAGACCTGACTGACGCAATCGTCGTAGAAGCAGCGCTCGCACTCAGTCGCGCCGACCGGCAAAGCGTCTACGTCTCCGAGGTGGCGGTTGAAGCGAATCGCCTTCTCGAACTTCGAGGCGAACAGATAAAGCTGAGTCCGGAACGGGTGGGCCATCGCCTGAAAAAACTGGGCCTGCGTTCTCGGCGCCTCAGCCAGGCCGGTAAAGGTCTGATCTTCGATACGGTCACAATCGCCGTCATTCACCAGCTTGCAAGCATGTATCTTGAGGAGGATTTCCTCCCGAACAATGAAAACCTCCCCAATTCGCAACCAGCAGAAAATAATCAGCTTGAGGAGGTTATGTAGGTTGTGTAGGTTTTTGTAGGGCTCGCAACCTCGCTTTTTTTTGCTCTCTTTCACTCTTTGTTTGAAGAAGACCCGCTTCCGGGCCTTCTTCTTCACTTCAGGCTTATGAGGTATCGGTCCCGCATATCTACCGCCTCCTGGACCGGTTCTAGCGAGGAAGTTCAGAACTTGACGGCATCCACCTTGTCCAGCATTTCTTGTGCGGACGCTGGCCGAAGGTATCTCATGGTGGAGGCCAAGTCGGAGTGGCCAGCCCACGCCTGTACAGTAGACATCGCGAAGCCTGAGTTTGCCATCGTCGTGATGTAGTTCCGCCGTAGCTGATGCTGTGTGGCGTTCGGCACTCCGGCCTTTCTTGCTATCACTTGAAAACGACGGTATAGATGGCGGGTGGGGTGGCCATCCTTGCCGACGCCGAGAATTAACGTACCTGGGCGGTTGCGGCTCTGCCAGACACTGAGTAGGGCTGCCACGTCTGACGGGATGGGGATTTCGCGTTGCTCTTTATCTTTAACGCGGAACCCGTACTGCGGTTTGTCGCGTACGACGAACACACGACCGCGAATATCTGACCACTCAGCATGTGCGGCTTCCTGCATCCTGAGACCTAGACGGAGCATGATCGTGATTGCCACCAGCATGAATTCGTCAGCGGAGGCTGCTGCTAATAATGCGGCAATTTCTGATGATGTGTAGGTCTTGGGGATGCTCTTCGTGTACGTTGGCCGTTCGTGGACATCAAGTCCGACGTCGTGTTTGGCCCAGCGAAGGAAGGCGCGGACGCGTTGGTACTTGTTCGCGATAGTACGGTCTGACTGGTCACCCTTGGCGCGAAGCCAGTTGCAATACGCCGTTACGTGCTCCTTACGGATTCCCTTGACGGTAGCCAGTGACGGATTCGCTTGAGTGAACTCACGGAGTACCAGAGCTGCATTTTGAGCAGCCTCCAGCTTCTGATGGTCACGACGATTGTCCACGTAGGCGTCTAAGGACGATTGCAGGGATGAGCTACCGTTTCCTTTCCCACTGCGTGGCTCCTGCGAGGCCACCCCGAGGGATGCCAGTGCTGCCTGTAACTTCGCTTCCAACTTGGCTTCCGCTCTGGCGTCCAAGATGGCATCGTCGAGCGCGGCCTGTGTTTCATTGAAGGGCGTGCCGTCATGTGGGTGACCTTCGACTGGCTTGTACTGACGCTTTCCGTTGACGTAGGTACGGATTACGAAACGGCCCGGAGGGTGTAGTTGGGGATACTGCGCGTGGAGATAGCCGAGGTCCGTGGTTGGATCATCGGTCAGGCGCAGGTAGCGCCACGTTGTAGAGCCGAACGGTTTATGGTGCCAGAAAAGCGCAGGTTTGGGTGTGCGACGAGCCATGCTGCAGAGTGTACAAGGCTGCTAATTAACGTACAACGCTTTGCAGCAGATTGAAAAAAAACGTTTATTTGCTGGTGCCGAAGAAGGGACTCGAACCCCCACACCCTTGCGAGTACATGGACCTGAACCATGCGCGTCTGCCAATTCCGCCACTTCGGCACGCAGGTAAGTCCAGCACGAAGGGCTGGACTGGCAGCAATTCCTAGTGTTACAAAGGGCACCATCGATGTCAATTGACGGCGCTGCCTTGGCCTAATCTCTGTTCCCCGAAGGACCGCTCACCATGACTGCCGACGATACAGGAACGCCGAGCATCCCCATCGAACACGCGCAGCAAATCCGCCGCCTTTCGCACGATCTCAGCAACGCGCTCGAAATCGTCATGCAGACCAGCTATCTGCTCGGAACCCTTCCTCTGGACGAGAGCGGGCGTAAATGGCGCGCCATGCTCGACGGCGGAGTCCAGAAGGCCACCGAGATCAATCGCCAGCTCCGCGATTTCGTTCGCTCCAACAGCTAAACCGGCCGCTCACAAAGAAAAACGCCGCGACAGAATCGCGGCGTCTTCAATCTTGTTCGCGTTCTCTAGACCAGCTTTGCGTCCAGGGTTATCTCGGTGTTGCCTTTGAACAGCCGCGAGATCGGGCAGCCCGCCTTGGCATTGTTCGCGGCCGTCTCGAACGCCGACTCGCTCGCACCAGGAATCTTCGCCTTCGTGACCAGATGAATGGCCGTAAGGGTGAAGCCGGCATCGGTCTTCTCAAATTTCACTGTCGCGCTGGTCTCCAGCGACTCAGCCGTGAGACCCGCTTCGCCAAGCTGCGCGCTCAGCGCCATCGTGAAGCAGCCGGCGTGTGCCGCCGCAATCAATTCCTCGGGATTCGTCCCGATGCCTTCTGCAAACCGCGTGGAGAAAGAATACTGCGTGTCCTTGAGAACTCCGCTTTGTGTTGAAATCGTCCCCTTGCCATCCTTCAAACCGCCGCGCCATACCGCGCTCGCTTTGCGCTCCATACGTTAGCTCCTTGTCTCTTTAGCAATTAGAAAAATTGACGGGCCAGACATCAGTACATTGCGTACCGCACAGGCAGAATCGCTGCAACATCGAGAATAAATCGAAGAGCACCGCCCGTCGAATTTCCACGCGCAGCGCGCGTTGCATGTCCAGGAACGCGACCAGGTTTGGAGTCATCTGTACCCGCACACATCCAGTCCTGTAATCTTGTCGCGTGCAGACCGCCGATTCAACCATGCCTCGCCAGAAGCCAGGGCAGGAGCCAAAACAGGAGCCGATCCCGGTCGAGCAGGAGAGCGCGGAAGAGGAGCACCATTCCGTCTACTGCCCTAACTGCTCCGAGCGTCTCTGGGGACATCGCTGCAAGCTCATCTGCCGCCGGTGCGGTTATTACCTTAGCTGCGCAGATTACTACTAGCCCCGCAATTTCGTAGCATGCGAACGCCGCTTTCGGCGGAGTGCTGCCCTCGCTAACCTAACTCCTTCGCCCCGCGCCTGCCCAAGGCCTTTCTTACTGCCACAACCGCCAGCACAATCAGCAGCAGACCCAGAACGACCAGTGTGGCGATCAGATGCACATGCATCAGCTCCGTCATCTCATGTACGATCTGCGGCCCGTACTGGATCGCCAGCAGGCTCACTACCGTGAATCGCAACATGCGCCCGACCGCCACGGCCAGCATGAACGTGATCACCCTCATCTCGAACACGCCCGACGCAAAAACAAACAGCTTCCACGGGGTCGGCGGCGGCATCATCGATGGAATCATCAGTGCCAGGAACGCCTGCCGTTCAAACTGGTCGCGCATTTTCTCGAAACGCGCGCGGTCGATGCGCTTCATCAGGAAGATCTCCCCTCCGACACGACCGATCCAGTAAGGCACTAGACCGCCGATCGCTGAGCCCACCGCGGCCATCAGCACGTAGAGATAGAAGCGGTGCGCATCGCTCCACGCATAGCCCGCCACAATCAGGTCCATCGGCACGGGTATTGAACTCGAGTCCAGCAGCGCCACCGCGCCCACGCCCCAGAAGCCCAGCGGCTTCAGAAAGCCCAACAGCAGCACCCGGTACTTATCGAAAAAGTGCGCGAGCCCCTTCAATCCTCGTCTTCCTCGTCCTCTGTTTCATCATGGTGCGTCTCACCCGCCAGCAGCTCCAGCGCATGGGGCAGCAGGTGCTGCACAGACCTGAGATTCACCACCGCGCCGCTCGGTCTCCCCGGCAGATTCAGCACCAGGGTGGTATCGATTGTCCCGCACACTCCTCGGGTGAGCGGTGCCCGCAGGGTCCTCTTGAGACCCTCAGCGCGCATCAACTCCGGAATGCCCTCAATCAGCCGATCACATACCGCCCGGGTCGCTTCGGGAGTCACATCCCTCGGCGCGAGCCCAGTGCCGCCCGTCGTTACCACAAGCCGGGCCCGCCTGGCCGCGGAGCGAATTGCGTTCTCGATCGCCGGGCGCTCGTCTGGCACTATAACCGGCGACTCTACGTCGTATCCCTGAGCTTCGAGTTCCTGTTCAACAGCCGGCCCAGAGAGGTCTTCACGCTCGCCCCGGCTGCATCGGTCGCTCACTGTGATCACAGCTGCTTTAGTCATATCTAACGATTGTAGGGGATGGGTGGGAAGGTCCTGTTAAAACACCGGTTTCGGCGCAAAACAAGGCTGCGAAAATGCGTCAAAGAATGAGAGAATAGTATGATCTTCAACTCCGTGTCGACGGCGGTAAAATTGCGCGTTCCTACTCGGCACACGTTGTCCACACAGTCTTAGAATGCCGATCACCGAAGTTCCGCCCAGTCCTCCGAGCGCTCCGCCCGAGCCGCCCCATTTTCGTCGGCCTAACCGCTACGACGACTACGAGTTCCACGAGCTGCTCAACGTCATCGAGGAACTGGAAGGCAGCCGGAACTGGGCCAGCCTGCGCGAAAAGATCTGGATCGCGCTGATCATTCACCTGCTCGTCTTCTGGTACATCGCTTATGGGCCGAAGTACATCTTCAACGTCAAGGTCGTCGACCCATCCGTCGTCCTGAAGCAGCGCGAAAAGGAACTGACCTACCTCGACCTGCCCCCCGACGCTCTCAAGAACATCAAGCCCAAGCCCGCGCCGCTCTCGGACAAGAACCGTATCGCCGAGTCCCGCAAGCCCACCCTCGACAAGAAGACCCTTGAGCAGCTTGAGGCCATGCGCCGTGCCGGCCCGCCCACACTGCGGCCCGACATGCCGCCCTCGCCTGCACCTTCCCTGCCTGCACCTCCAGCACCGCAGGTTGCGCAGGCCGCGCCGCCATCGCCACCGGCTCAGCCCTTGCCGCAGAACCAGCAGAGCCAGATCGAAGCCCCGCGTCCCGCCCCCACCCGGCCTGACTTTAGTACCGGGCACTCCACCGTTGGGCAGGACCTCCAGCAGATGGCCCGGCAGGCTCGTGAATCCGGCCAGTACGGCGGAGACATGGGCGCCAACGCTCCTATGCAGCACCCCGCGCAACAGGGCAAAGTCGAAATCCTCTCCGACACCATGGGCGTCGACTTCGGCCCCTACATGCAGCGCGTCATTTATGACACCAAGCGCGCCTGGTATCCCATCATTCCCGAGGCCGCCCAGCCGCCGCTCCTCAAGCAGGGAGTCGTCGCCATCCGTTTCAAAATCTTTCCCGACGGCAGCGTGAAGGAGATGCACCTTGACGGACCCTCTGGAGACGTCTCGCTCGACCGCGCCGCCTGGGGAGGTATCACCGGAGCCGCGCCCTACCCTCCGCTGCCCAAGGGCTTCAAAGGCCCATTCCTGGAGCTGCGTTTCTACTTCCTCTACAACATCCCGCCCGACCAGCAATAGAACTCGCTTTGGCGGTCGACTGGAGTCACCTTTTCTTTTTAAATGAACGAGTTACAAGAAACGGGGGGGGGAGGCGTACCCCTACTGCAGCGCAATCCCGACCGGATTCGCTCCAAGCGGCTGAGGCCTCTGGGTGAACTCGCGCTCGATGCGCTCATTGATGCCCGCCTGGGCAAACTCGGCGGTCACGCGGATACCGTTCATGATTGCCCGTTCGTTCGAAGACCCATGCCCGATGATGCATACGCCGCGAACTCCGAGCAGGGGGGCCCCGCCGTACTCCGCCGGATCGAGCCGCTTCTTGAAAGCGTTAAAAGCCTTGCGCGAAAGCAGCGCGCCGACCTGCGCCGTGACGGTAGTGTTCAAAGACGTCTTCAGCATTTCCCGCACCAGCTTCGTCAGCCCCTCGGAGGTCTTGAGAGCGACATTGCCGACAAACCCGTCGCAGACGATAACGTCGCAGCGACCGTTGTAGATGTCCCGGCCCTCGACATTGCCGATAAAGTTGATCGGCAGCTGCTTCAACAGCGCGTAAGCTTCGCGCGTCAGGTCGTTGCCCTTGCCCTCTTCCTCGCCGACCGAGAGGATTCCCACGCGGGGACGAGTGATCTTGAGCACACTCTGCGCATAGAGCTCGCCCATCACGCCGAACTGCTCCAGGTTTTGCGGCTTGCAGTCGACGTTCGCGCCTACATCGAGCAGGATGGAAGGCGTACCCGATAGCGTCGGCACAACGATCGTCAGCGCCGGCCGGTCCACGCCTGGCAGCGCCCCCAACACCATCTTGGCCGTAGCCATGGCGGCACCGGTATTACCCGCCGTAATGAAACCTGCTACTTTCTTCTCGCGAACAAGCTTCAGCCCGACACGCATCGAGCTATCGCGCTTGGTACGGACGGCATGCGCCGCCTTCTCGTCCATGCCGATGTGCTCGCTGGCATGCACAATGTTGATCGGCAGGTGTTCGCCGTCGAGCGCCGCCGAAAGACCGCGCCGCAGCACGTCCTCGGGCCCCACGAGGTGTACCCTTACCGGCAACTGGCGGCAAGCAAGGATCGCTCCCCGAATTTCCGGGTCCGGGGCCTTGTCGGACCCCATGGCATCGAGAGCGATGTCGATCAGCATCGAGCGAGGCTAGCTTGCTTCCTTGACTTCGAGCACTTCGCGGCCCTTGTAGGAACCGCACTTCGGGCAGGCGCGATGCGGAAGCTTGCGCTCATGACAGTTGGGGCACTCTGAGAGACTGGCAGAGGTCAGCGCATCGTGTGCACGGCGCTTGGAGGTGCGGGCCTTCGAGTGGCGCCGCTTTGGGTTAGGCATTGCAGATTCCTTTCCTTGCTCCGGCTCGTCACCCGCCTCCTCTCGCGTCCCACAGACGCCGGCCGGGTGAGCCGTCGATTTATGTCTTCATCCGGCTGGCCAAGTCTGAAAGCGCCGACCACCGCGGATCGACCGGAGTCGTATCGCAGGTGCATGATTCGGAGTTCAGGTTTTTGCCGCAGCGCGGGCAGATTCCCTTGCAGTCTTCGCCGCAAAGCGAACGTGCAGGCAGGGATAGAAACACCTGCTCCCGCACGACATCTTCAAGCGCAAGACCGCCATCTTGATAATAACCGATTTCCGTCTCCGGCGTCGTAATGGATCGCTCGGAGGAATTGGCGTCAGCGCCCAGCGGACGAAACAGCAGGTCAAAGTCGCCCTTGAGCGAGTGCGCGACCGGATCCAGACACCGCGCGCACGGGATCTCGAACTCTCCCTGGTAACTTCCCCTTAGACGGATGTCCTCGACGGTTCGCAGCGATCCACGGGTCTCACCTATCCGCTTTTCTTCGATCAGGTCGGCCTGCCCCTTCACAGTCAGCGGACCCTTCTGATGGGCTTCCGCGCCGAAGTCGATGGCGCCCGGCTCGAGGGCAACATCGAACCGGACTTGCTCTTTTTCCAGATCGAGCACAGGGATGAACATAGGCAGGCCTCTTTTGCGTGGGGTCTTCTCTAAAGGTAAGGATTTGGTGCCCGTGCGGTCAAACCGGCCGCCCACCACCTGCAAGCATCGCCAGTGTCCGCGCGAGCACCCGGACGCCCTGGCCGATTTCCTCAGGCGACGAATACTCGTCCGCGCGATGGCTCACGCCTCCCCGGCACGGAATAAACAGCATCGCAATTGGGGCAATCCGCGACATGAACGAGGAGTCGTGATACGCCCGGCTCACCATCCTTCGGTAGGCGATCCCCTCGGCCTCGCAGGCAGTTGTCAGGGCAGTGAGTATCTCCGGCGACGACTCCGCTGGAGGATCGGAATTAATCACCTCAATGTTCACCGATACCCCACGGCGCTTGCCGATTTCGCGAACTGCCGCCTCGATCTCGGCCTGCACGCGGTCGCGCCGCGCCGCGTCCGTGTCCCGCACGTCAAGCGACAACTGCACGCGGCACGGTATGGAGTTCACCGCCCCCGGATGCACCCGACAGATGCCCACTGTCCCGACAGTGTCGATTGCGCCGGTGCTCAACGCCGCCTGCTCCACCGCAAGGATTATCTCGGACGCCGCGCATAGCGCATCGCGCCGACCTGGCATCAGCCGCGCGCCGGCGTGGCCGCCCTCACCCTCGATCGTGATCTGGGAACTCGCGGGCGCCGCAATGTGCGTGACCAGCCCCAGCGGAACCTTCTCTTGTTCCCTTTTCTGTTGATCGAGGATCGGCCCCTGCTCGATGTGCAGTTCAACAAACCCGGAATAGGTTCCCGGTGCCACCCTCACACTCTCGAGTGATCCATGAAAGCCGGCCTGTTGCCGGACCGTGTCGAGCGTCTGGCCCTCGGCATCGCGCAGAGCTGCTGCAGCAAAGGGCTTCAATATTCCGGACATCAGCCGACTCCCCAGGCAGCCCAAACCAAAGCGGGTCGGCTCCTCCGAGGTGAACATGATCAACTCGATCGACCGGTCGGGCCTGAACCCGGCCCGCTGCAGCGCGCGAATGGCTTCCAGGCCGCCGAGCACACCGACCACGCCGTCGTATTTGCCCGCGTGGGGAATCGCGTCCACATGGGACCCGGTTGCGACGGCGGGCAAGTCGAGGTTCGTGCCCTGCCACCGCGCAAAGGTGTTGCCCACAGCATCTTCGCGGACTGCGAGCCCCGCTTCGGCGAAGCGCTCCTTCAGCCACGCTCGCGCTCTGAGGTCCTGCTCACTGAATACGACGCGCGTGACCGCCGGCGCTTCCGCATCGGAAAACGCAGCCAGGGCATCAATTTCGCCATTCAGTCGTTGTTGGTCAATGTCGATCTTCATTTCGTCTGAACAAGAGGGTGCCGGTTCCAATCTTTGTAGATAAGATATTTCGCCGGTGTCTTCCCGATCGCCCCAAACCACTGCGGGCAGTACGGGCCCATCCAGATAAAATCGCCCGCCGTGACGGGATACCACTGTTCATCGAGCCGGTAAATGCCCCCGCCTTCGAGCATCAGCAGACCGTGCTCCATCACGTGGACCTCGACCATGCTCAGACCCGCGCCAGGCTGATAAGTCATGGTGTTTACGGCGAAGTCGAACGCCACGGTATCAGGCAGCAAGCTGCGGACAATCAGATCCAGATCACCCATCAGGGGCTGCCCCCCGATTTTCGCCTCACTCGAAAAGATGGGTTCCGGCGCCGTCACCCCACGCAGCTTCTGGTAAGCCTTTTCGATCACCGCCAGACGCGACGGTTCGGATGCCATCACATCATGTGCCGTCGCTTCGGGGAGGTACGCGTAGTCGCCTTTCACGAGCAGCTCATACCCGGGGCCGACCGAGACCTCAACCGCGCCCTCAAGCACAAATAAGAATCGCTGGTGGAGACACGCTCCCAGCCTCCCGCCTGCTTCCATTTCAGCGGTGTACTGCGTGAACGCGGCACCCAGCGCAGGCGAGGCGTGTACGACGGCCGCCGCCTTCGACATGCCGGGAATCTGTGTCCGGATAAACGCATCCGGCGTGTGCAGCGCGTGATTCGCACGACGCACGCTGCGTGTCAGGCCTAAGTGGTGCAAGATTTCCGCTCGCTTTCGCTGAGTTGATCGAGATGAGCCTCGAATCTCTCTAAGAATCGAATCCCCGCACGGAGCGCCATCGCAACATCCTCCGCATACACCGCCTCATCCGGATGGTGGCTGATTCCACCCGGGCTGCGAAGAAAAAACATTACTGATGGAACACATGCGGCCATAATCATCGCGTCGTGGCCCGCGCCGCTCGTCATGTGCCGCGGAGAAACACCCACCTCGGAAACGACCTGGTCGGCCAGGGCGACGAGAGTGCGATCCAACCTGACAGCAGCCTGCTCATATTCAACAACGCGCTCGACCTCGATCTCGCGGCGATTTCCAATCGCGTCTGCCGTCCGCAGAAAATCCTCCACAGCGGCCCGCCGGATCGCATCATCTGCATGGCGCACATCCAGGCTGCATCGGACCAGACCCGGAATCACATTGGCTGCATCCGGCTCACACGAGATACGCCCCGTGGTCGCTACCAGCCCGGGCATTGACGATGCTGCCGATTCGACGGCCGTGAGCCACTCTGCTGCCGCGGCCAGCGCATCCCGGCGCAGAAACATCGGCGTCGTTCCGGCATGTCCAGCCCTGCCCCGGAACGCGACTGTCGCGCGGCTCTGTCCTGCGATGGTCTCAACGACTCCGAGCGCCAGGCCGGCATGTTCGAGCACAGGTCCCTGCTCGATATGGAATTCAAGGTACGCACGTGCACGCGGATCAAGCCCTGCATCGACCACGTCCGGATATGCGTTCTGAAAAGCGTCGAGGGCTGCATACATCGCAATGCCGTCCGCATCGCGGCGCGCCAGGTGCGGTGCAAGGAGCGTTCCCGTCGCCGCGCGGCTACCGATAAAAGGCAATCCGTAGCGCACGCCCTCTTCGTCGGAGAAGCCGATCACATCGATGCCGAAACCACAGCGCCGGCCAGCGAGCGCTTCTACCAGCCCAATGCCGAGCATCACGCCCAGTACGCCGTCATAGCGCCCGGCATTCGGAACTGTATCAAGATGCGAGCCGATGATGAGTCGAAGCGCATCCTCGGATGACGCCGCGTAGTAGCCTCGCAGATTTCCCACGCGATCGAAACTGGTTATCATGCCGGCGGACCGCATCCATTCCTGCACAAGGCGGTTACATCGTTCCATCGCAGGAGATAAAAACGTTCGCGTGATCTGCCCCGGCTCGTCCGAGCACTTGGCGAGCATGTCGCAGCGCGCCAGGGCGGTAGCGGCGATAGAGTCGAAATCCGTTTCAGTTCTGGCCGTGTGGCCTGCGAGCATTGTTCTCATTCTTTCCAGCGATCATCGGTCCTGCCGACCCGTGCTTCGATCGATCCGTGCGGCTCATCCGTAGGCACAAAAATCTCATTCGGATTGTCCTGCCCGAAAGGCGCCAGATCCACGAGGTTGCAGTGCTTGTTCGGCATCTGGAGATGAACATCCGCGATTTCGTTCACCTGGTCGAGCGCAGCCCTTGCCATCGCATAGAGTGTCTGCTGCACTGAAAGGCTGTCGTGCGCGGCAAAGGTTGTAACTAGAGCCGACTCGATGCGCCGCCGCAACGCGTTGTAGTCGAGATCCGTCCCTGTATAGCGCCATTCCCCCGTTGCCAGCGTGCCAAAAAGCCGGTCCTGCGTCTCCCTGAGCGTGGTCAGTCGATCGTTCATGTAGCCAGCAAAGGCCGACTTTGCGGTCTTCAGAAGCCACAGCTTCTCAAATCCTGAGGAAACAGAATGGAGACCATCTCGGGATAACGTAACCGCAGTTGTGTCATATTTGTCGCTTGCGTGCGTGAACGCATCCGAAAAGCCGTCGATGTGCTTCCAAGGCGTGGACACGATGCGCACGCCTGCCGAATCTGCATGGGAGTTCGTCTCGATGAAGTGCGAAACCAGCTCGATGCCGAAATCCTCCATCGATGCGGCGGAGCAATCCCGCGCCAGCGAGTAGACAGTGTTCTTCATCGTATCGGTCGGCAGGATGCAACTGTTGTCACCGTCTTCAAAGCAGCTCCGGAAGTCCCCGGCCAGCCACACCTCGACGTTCCACTCGAAGACCTCGTGCCGGGCGCCCTCGCGCTGCACCTTCATGACGCGCACGCGAGATTTACCGTAACGGTTTTCGCCAAGAACAATCGCCATATCAACTTCCCCGGTAAGTGGAGTAGCCATTCGCCGTCAGCAGCAGCGGGATATGGTAGTGTCCCCCGCTATCTGTAGTCGTGATGGTTATCTGCACGACAGGATAGAGTCCCTCAACACCGAGGGCATCGAAATAGGCCTGAGTGTGAAACGTGAGCCGGTATTGGCCGCTTTGCAGCGGCTTGTGTACAGGGAGCAGCCGCTTCACACGCCCATCATCGTCCGTGACCTGTGTTGCGATCTCATGCCAGTCGCCTCCATCGCTCCGCTCCAGCGTAACCTGTACCCCATCGGCGGGTCGCCCTCGTGAAATGTCCAGGATATGCGTCGAGATCCCGCTCACAGTTCGAGCCACTTTCTCAGCCGAAGTCTGGAAATCTGCCTCTGCTGCTCGGCTGCCTCGCGGCGTTCGGCCGCGTCATCGTTTTGGAGCCGCTGCTCGAGAATCGCCAACATCTCTTCGGCGGACTTGCCCGTCGCGCAGACAATGTAGGTCCGCCCGAAGCGCCGCTCATACTCCTCGTTCCTTTGCCTGAGTCGCTCCTGTATATCGTCTGCAGCCCCTGCGACTCCGCTTTGCTCCTGGCTCGACCACGCGGCCGACTTCGTCGTAGCGGAGGCCGGAGCCTTCTTATCGCCGATCCGAGGGTGGGTTGCGAACGCTTCGTCCCAGTCCAGTAAATCGACTCGGTTCCAGATCCCGTCCGATTGTTCCAACAGCGACGCGGCGTCCGCAAATGGTCTCAGGTCCGCCAGTGCACGCGCCCAGCGGCGTGATCCGCCACAGGGAAGGATTTCCTCCGCGGCCTCATTCTCCGTTCGCCCATTCCAGCGCTCGAGCACCGGATTCACCTCGCCGCTCCCGCGAATGTCCGCAGCATCTCTTCGAGCAGGTTCCCGGCAACCAGCGTGCGGTAGGCCGCCGTCGACCGAATGTCGTCGATCGGAGCGGTCTCGCTCGCGAGCGCTCTGCGCGCCTCCCAAATCACCACATTTAGGATCGCCGCATCAGTCAGTTCTGTTCCCATAAGCGCCCGTTCCGTTGCTGCAAGCCGCAGCGGAGTTGGCGCCACGCTGCCCATTCCGATCCGAATCTCCTCGACGTGGCCATGTTTCACCGTAGCAGTCGCCGCCATGCAGATCTTCGAGATGGCCTGGGCATTGCGCGTCCCGACCTTGCGCACATAACGGAGTGAATCATCGAAACGTTTGGGCAGAAGCACCGTGCCAATCAGCTCATCGAGAGCCAACGCCGTCTTCTTGTATCCCAGATGGAACTCTTCGTACGGAATCCGCCGCTTTCCGCGCGCCGAGATCAGTTCCAGCTCTGCGCCATAGGCAAACAGCGCGGGCGGTGAGTCTGCCGCCGGCGAAGCATTCGCCAGATTGCCACCGATAGTCCCGCGATTCTGATTGGCGATCCCGCCAAGCCACGAGGCGCACTGCGCGAGCATTGGAAAATGCTTCTGAATCCCCACATGCCTCCGGATCTGCGTAAAGCTGCAGCCTCCGCCGACCGAAATCCAGCCTCCATCTTCAGTAATCTCGCGCAACTCTGGAACGGCAATGCTCACGAACTTCCGCTCCGTGAGCTTCCCCGCTCCATAAAGCACCATGATTTCCGTGCCGCCCGCAATCGGCGTCCACAGGCCAGGCTCGTCATGCAGCAGGCACAGAACAGCCTCGAGGCTTCCCGGAGTCAGAAGCTCACACTCGGCGGAACAAGACCTCATCCAGGCACACCCGCCTCAATCGTGGTTGCGGCCTTCTCCACCGCTGCGAAGATTCGCATATAGCCTGTACACCGGCAGAGGTTTCCGTTCAGACCCTCTTCGATTTGCTCGCGCGTTGGATTGGGGCACTTTTCGAGCAGATGCACAGCCGCCAGAATCATGCCCGGCGTGCAGATGCCGCACTGCGCTCCTCCACACTGGAGAAAAGCCTGCTGCACTGGATGCAGCTTTGTGTGCGCTCCGACGCCCTCAATCGTTGTGATCGAAGTCCCCGCCGCCTGCGCAATCGGCACGAGGCAACTGTTGACCAGCTCTCCATTGATCAGCACCGAACACGACCCGCACTCGCCCTCGCCACAGCCTTCTTTGGTGCCCGTAAGCCCGAGTTCCTGACGCAGTACATCGAGCAGCCGCGCCATCGGCGGCGCGCTCACTATCCGCTCTACACCATTCACCCGGAGAGAAAACTCCCGCATGCTCATACGGTCGCCATCTCCTGCGCAGCCGGAGCACCCGCGGCAAGGCGCTCGGCAATGTCCTCGGGCAGCAACGGAATTGCATTGAAATCCTCGCCGGTTGCGTGGGCAATCGCATTCAGGATCGCAGGCGCTGGCCCATCCATCGGCAACTCGCCGATACCCTTCGCGCCGTAAGCCCCATGTTCAAACGGAACCTCCTCGAAATAGACGCGAATCTTCGGCAGATCCTGCGAAGTGGGAATGATGTAGTTGGTCATCTGATTGTTCTTCATCAGCCCACGGTCCCAGGACACTTTCTCGTAGAGCGCATATCCGATGCCCTGCGCCACTCCGCCCTCGACCTGCCCCGTCGCCAGCACCGGATTCAACACCCGCCCGACCTCCTGTAGGGCAACAAAGTCATCGACTGCTACAGAATAGGTCGTGACTTCGACTGTGACCTCGGCGACATATACGGCCCACGCATACGCGGCATACGCCTCTCCGCGATACGTCTGGTCATCCCAGTAAACATCGGGAGGCGCCTGGTAGCGGCTCATCGAACACAGGCCGCCGTGCTTGCCGATATGCGCCTTCGCCGCTGCCTGGAACTCTTCCGTTAAATACCGTTCGCCTAACAGCCCGCTTGCGATCAGCGTCTGCTTCAGGCCCAGCGCAGCTGATTGCACAAGGCGACCCACGACCATCGCCGTGCGCGAGGCCACGGTGGGCCCGCTGTTGGGCACGATGCCGGTGTCTGGCGGAGCCATCTCGACCACGTCGTAGTCCACACCCAGGGTCTCGGCAGCGATCTGGCATAAGATCGTGTTCGTTCCCTGCCCAAACTCCGTACTTGAAACCAGCACGCGGATGCGCCCTTCTGCCGTAGCATCCACGCCGACCAGCGAATTCAGGTAGCGCTCGCCTGAGCCGGTGAACCCTGAGCCGTGGAGAAACACCGCAAACCCTATGCCCTTCTTGCGCACACCGTCTGGGTTCTCGCGATCAAAACGAGCCTTCTTCTCGCGGTAATTCGCACAATCCAGCGCACGTTCCATCCAGCCCTGGAGATCGATCTGCTGCCGGATCACCTGCCCCGTGCTCGTCGTCTCTCCGGTGAGCAGCAGGTTGCGCCGCCGGAACTCCTCGGGCGTGAGTCCTACCGCTTTCGCCACGCGATCCATGTGCCGCTCGGTGGCGAACAACGCCTGCGGTGCACCGAACCCGCGAAAGGCCCCGTGGGGAGGCGTATTGGTCGCATACGCCTTCGACCGCACGCGGATGTTCGGCCAGAAATACGCTCCGCCGGAGTGGATCGTCGCCCGCGAGAGCACCGTAGACGACAGGGTCGAATACGCCCCGCCATCGAGGCACAACTCGATATCCGCCGCCAGCAGCTTGCCGTCTTTCGTCACCGCCGTGCGATGCCGCGTGCGTGACGGATGCCGCTTCGTCGTCGCCGCCATGTCCTCCGCGCGGTCGTACACAATCTTCACCGGACGGCCCGACTTCATGGCCAGCAGAGCCGCGTGGGCGCCGATCATCGATGGGTAATCTTCCTTGCCTCCAAATGCCCCGCCCGTTTCCACCTGGATGACGCGCACCTTGTCCTCGGGCAGGCCAGTCACGGCCATCAGAGATTTGTGCGCATAGAACGGGCACTGCAGCGATCCCCACAGGGTAACGCCAGCATGTTCGTCATACATGGCGATCGCGCCGTTGTTCTCGATGTAGAGGTGCTCCTGCGCCCCGGTCGTGTACTCGCCTACGACGATGATGATGTCCGGTTGGGCGAACGCCGCATCCACATCTCCCTTCTCCAGCAGATACGACTTGAGGACATTGTCCTCGCCCCAGATGATTGTCCGGCCGCGCTCGCTTTCTTCGATCGAGTGCACCGATGACATCTCTTCATAGCGGACGTGAACCGCGGCCACAGCCTGCGGGAGCAGATGTCGGTCCGGATGGGCCAGAAGCAGAATCGGCTCCTGCGGATGATTGACGACGCCATCGACTAGGCATGGCCAATCGTTATTGATCATTGCGATGTAATTCTTGCCGGGGATGTCCTTCGCCGTAACGATCGTGAACTCGTCCCACGGAATGCCCGGGCTAAATTCGATCCCGAGCACGCGGCCGCGCGGAATGGCGCTCCGTACGGTTGCGCCATAGATCATTCCCGGCATCGAGAGGTCATCGATGTAGCGCGCCGCACCCAGCACCTTCGCAAGCCCCTCCTTGCGAAAGACCGGCTGGCCGACAACGCGCTCGCTCTGCATCCTCTCTCCTTTACCCGCCAGCGTGAAGGCCGCCAAGGCCCCGTAAGCTTCCAGAGTCTCCCAGCTTCGCTTCAAGGAAATTGCCTCATCATACTACGGAGTCCTCAAACCTCAATTCCAAAAGGCTCTGGCGCAAACTCGCCTTCGCGGAACACCTCCCGACCGCGTACATAGGTCGCGACAACCCGGCCGAGCAGCCGCTCGCCAACATACGGCGATATGCGGTGCCGCGTATGCAAGTGATCGGCGGTCACTTCAAACTCAGTTTCCGGGTCGAAGACCACCAGATCCGCATCGAAGCCGGGTGCAATCTTGCCCTTGCGCTGGTCGATTCCGGCAAGCACTGCCGGCTTCTCCGCCATCAGCCGCGCCACATCGCCTAAAGCCAGGCCCCGCGCCGGCAGGCCTGTCCATATCACGGACAACGCGACTGAGAGGCTCGCGATTCCGCCCCAAGCCTGGTCGAAGTGGCCTATATCCTGCCGCTTCATCTGGGGAGGACACGGCGAATGGTCGGTCGCCACCAGATCGATGTCCTTATTCCATACAGCGCTCCAAAGGCGCTCGCGGTTGTCCCGGCTGCGGATAGGCGGCGCGCATTTGTGCAGCATGCTGCCATCCGCGATCTCCTCGGCCGCAAAGTGGAGATAATGTGGACAGGTCTCCACCGTCACCGGTAGTCCCTCCCGCCGCGCCGCACGGAGGTCCCTCAGCGCGAGCGCAGTCGCCAAGTGCACAATGTGCAGCCGAAATTGATACTTCCGGCACAAACCCAGAAGCAGCCCGATCGCCAACAGCTCTGCCTCATCCGGACGCGACTGCAGGTACGTCTGATAGCACCGCCAGTCCGCGCCCCCATCCGCTCCGTTGAGCGCTGCTGCAGCGTCCTCAATCGGGCCGGAAAGCTCAGCATGCACCAGCAACGGTAACCCCGTCCGCGCGACGTGCGGCAACGACCGCTCGAGTTGCTCGCGCGTCACCATTTCGAAGCCTTTGCATCCCGGATAGATCAGGAAGCACTTGAAGCCTTTCACCCCGGCCCGGGCCAGCGGTTCGATGTGCTCCCAGTTGTCGCCGGCCACGCCGCCCCACGCCGCCCAGTCGACGAAGCACTTCCCCTGCGCCGCTTCGCGCTTGGCCTCAAGCGCCGGAACCGTCGTCGTCTCCGGCAGGCAGTTGAGCGGCATGTCGATCAGAGTCGTGTAACCACCCGCCGCCGCGGCCCGAGTCGCCGTCCAGAAGCCTTCCCATTCAGTGCGGCCCGGCTCGTTGATGTGCACATGGCTATCGACTAGACCGGGAAGGATGGCGAGGTCGCCGAAATCAAGCACGGCATAGTCGGGTGGAATTTCCTCCCGCGAGCACAGCCCGCGAATCCTGCCCTCATCTTCCAGAACCGCAGCCGCGCGAATGCCCTGCGGCGTCACCACGCGCTCCGAGACGAATGCCTGTGCCATACTGTCCATGATTCCGCCCTCAATCCCAAAGAGCAAGGCCAGAAAACGCAGATGCCGTCTGATCCCAACCCTGTTTTCATGCAGCGAGCTATCCAACTGGCCGTCGAGAATGTCCGCTCCCGCAAAGGAGGGCCATTCGCAGCGGTGATCGTCCGGGACGGCGAGATCGTCGGCGAAGGCGCGAACAGCGTGACGAGCACAAAGGATCCGACTGCTCACGCTGAGGTCAACGCGATCCGCAATGCCTGCCGTGCCCTGAACTCCTTCACCCTCAAGGGCTGCGACATTTACACAAGCTGCGAGCCCTGCCCCATGTGCCTGGCGGCCATCTACTGGGCCCGCATCGACGCCATCTACTTCGGCAGCGACAGCAACGACGCGGCGCGAGCCGGCTTCGACGACTCCTACTTCTACGAGGAAATCCGACTGCACCGCGACGCGCGCTCGGTGCCCTTGCGGCAGATCCTCTCCGACGAAGCGTGGCAAAGCTTTCAGCTCTGGATCGACACACCGGAGAAGACTGAATACTGACGTCACCCCTTTTGGCGTCGCGGCTCTCCTGCGCATACCATCACTGATGGGAGAACCCTAATGCTGTCGCGCCGCTCCTTCCTCAAAACCACTGGCCTCGCCGCTGCCGCACTTTATTCAGATTCCTCACTGTTTGCCAATCAAGATTCTCGCGTCCGCCTCACTCAGTTCGGTTACGGAGACGTTACCCTCGCCCCCGGCCTTGCCCAGACTCAGTTCGAGCAGACTCAGGCCGTCCTTCTCGGGCTAAACGATGACAGCCTGCTGAAGCCGTGGCGGCTCCGCGCGGGGCTTCCAGCGCCTGGTCCGGATCTCGGCGGCTGGTATGACGAGCTGCCGCTCGACAAGGCTGAGGGCGGTGGGCACGGCTTCTGTCCCGCAGGTACCTTCGGCCAGTGGATCTCGGCGCTCTCGCGTGGATATGCCGTGACCGGCGACACACACACCCGCGCCAAGGTCCAGACGCTGCTCGACCTGTACTCGCCGGCGATCTCCGCCAAGTTCTACACCAACTTCCGCTTTCCCGGTTACGACTACGACAAGGTAGTCTGCGGGCTGATCGATGCCCACGAGTTCGCCGGCATTTCCAATGCATGGTCATTGCTCGACCGCACCACAGATGCCGCCATGCCGCATCTGCCTCCCACCGCGATCGACCGCGACGAGGTGCAGCGCCGCTGGCGCGCCTCTGTTGGAGACAACACCAGCGACGACTACACCTGGGACGAGTACTACACCATGCCCGAGAACCTCTATCTCGCCTGGGAGCGCGGCGCCGGCGAGCGCTATCGCGACTTGGCCGGGCGCTACCTGCTCGACAAGACGTGGTTCGATCCGCTGGCGGAAGGCCAGAATGTCCTCGACAAGCATCACGCTTACAGCTTCTGCAACTCGCTGAACTCGGCCATGCAGGCTTACATCGCCGATAGCAGTGAGAAGCACCTGCGAGCCGCGAAGAACGCCTTCGACATGATCGTGGCACAGAGCTTCGCGACCGGAGGTTGGGGACCGAATGAGAGCTTCGTCGCGCCTGGGAGCGGCAAGATGTATGAGAGCCTCACCGGCACGCATCACAGCTTCGAGACGCCCTGCGGAAGCTACGCACACTTCAAGATCACGCGCTACCTGCTGCGCGTTACTGCCGATGGCCGCTATGGAGACAGCATGGAGCGCGTGCTGTACAACACCGTGCTTGGAGCAAAGCATCTCGAGCCCGACGGGCACGCGTTTTATTACTCGGACTACAACTTCTCGGGCAGCAAGTTCTACCATCCTGACCGCTGGCCGTGCTGCTCGGGGACCCTGCCCCAGGTGGCGGCGGATTATCGCATCCTCATCTACTTCCGCGATCCGGCGGGGATCTATGTCAACCTGTACCTGCCGTCGACGCTCAGGTGGACAGCGGCGGACGGCGCGCAGATGTCGCTCACTCAGTCGGGCGACTATCCGATCGGCGGCAGGATCGGGATGGTTTTGCGGGTATCGCGTCCCAGCGAGTTCGCGCTGAGGCTGCGGATTCCGGCCTGGGCGGCCGCGTCCGGCTCTGGAGCGATGATCCGGGTGAATGGAGCGCCGGTTTCGCCGGCCGTGACCAGCGGATTCGCGGCAATCCAGCGCAGGTGGAAGGATGGCGACCGTGTCGAGGTCGAGTTGCCAATGCCGCTGCGGCTGGAGCCGATCGATCCGGAGCATCCCGACACGGTCGCGCTGGTTCGCGGACCTCTGGTGCTGTTTGCCATTTCGGATCAGGCTCCGAAGATCACCCGCCAGCAGCTTCTCGCTGCCAGTCCGGTCTCAGGGTCGTTCCAGCCCGCATGGCAGGTGCAGACGTCGTCCGGACCGCTACGGCTGCTGCCGTTCACGGCGATTACGGATGAGAGCTACACGACCTATATGACAGTGATATGACAGTGAGCTGAGGGGTACCCCTCCCCCGGGATCTCCCTTCTCATACAAAACATGATACTTAACCGGCACCTCACTGTTATCCATTGATAACAAATGATTTATAGCAAGTCATAGATATAAAATGACTTGACCAGCGCAGGTTTTGGGGCGCGGACAGAGAATCTTCCCGCAATGGAAAAAGCCCGGCTTGGTGAGAGCCGGGCCTTCTTTGCCTCTAATTCCATTATACCGGGTAGTGAGAATTAAGTCGGCCATTTAATAGCGGAACTGTTTGTAAGCCAACTTGGGCCCGCTGATCTGGTCTGCTTTGAAGTTGAGATCGATCTCGATGGAGTCCGCGATCTTAAGGGAATTATTGCCAGTCATTCCATAGTCTTTACGGTTGAAGGACATGGTTCCCTGGACATATCCAACCCCGAAGCCCTGATCCGCGATCACGATGCTCAGGGTCGCCGGCTTCGACACGCCGCGGAAAGTAAGAGTGCCGGCGAGGTCAAAGGTGGTTTTACTGGTCTGGACAGAACTCGTGGTCTTGAAAGAGATTACCGGATCCTTCCCGGAGTTGAGGAAGTCCTTACTTTTCAAGGCATCGTCTTTCGTCTTGTTTCCGGTTTGAACACTGGCCGCCTGAATTTCGACATCCAACGCACCCGTCTCTGCGTCACGTGACGTGAACGTCAACGTTGCGCTCCATTTACCAAAATTGCCGTCAATCGGGGACGAAGACCTCGTATTGCATCGGATTGAGCCTTGAATCGGAGTGACTTTGAATACAGGCACCTGGGCCCGGGACGGGAGAGACAACAATGCAGTCGCTATGAGACACACTACTGGCAGTCGCATGACGAGAGTCTGGCTGCGCGGGGCATTCTTGTCAACTTGGCGAATGGCTTTCCGCGCGAAGTTGCGCCTTCTGTGCGAATGATTTGAAATACCCTCTGGCATGACTTCCCACAAGCTCGCTTTTCTCTTTTCCGGACAAGGCTCGCAGGCCGTTGGAATGGGCCGGGAGCTTTTCGATAACTTCGCCGTCGCACGGCAGACCTTCGAGGAGGCCGACGATGCGCTCGGATTTGCTATCTCCGCGCTGTGCTTCAACGGGCCGGAAGAGCAACTGAAGCTCACGGAGTTCACGCAGCCGGCCATTTTTACTGTCTCCATTGCGGCGCAGCGTGTGCTCGCCGAAAAGGGCGTCAAGCCCAGCTATGTTGCCGGTCACTCGCTGGGCGAGTACTCGGCGGATGTTGCGGCGGGTGTTGTTTCCTTTGCTGATGCGGTCCGCACGGTGCGCAGCCGCGGCCAGTTCATGCAGGAGGCGGTCCCGGCGGGCGAGGGCGCGATGGCGGCCATACTCGGGATGAGTTCGGAAGACGCGCAGAAGGCCTGCGAAGATGCTGCAGCGGAGGCCGGAGGCGTGGTTTCGCCGGCAAACTTCAACTCTCCGGCGCAGACGGTGATTTCCGGCGCTGCGGCTCCCGTCGAGCGGGCGGCGGCGCTGTGCAAGGAGCGCGGCGCGAAGAAAACAGTCATGCTGCCGGTGAGCGCTCCGTTCCATTGCGCGCTAATGCAGCCGGCCCAGGACCGGCTGGCTCCGCTGCTGAAGGGGCTCGCCTTCTCGGATGCTGCTGTGCCGGTGGTGGTCAATGTAGACGCGGCCGCCGTGAGCGACGCGGAACGCCTGCGCGACGCACTGATTCGACAAGTGACAGGCTCGGTGCGGTGGGTGGAGTCGATGCGGGTGCTGATCGCCGAGCAGCCGACGCACTTCATTGAGGTCGGTCCGGGCAAGGTGCTGTGCGGACTGATGCGGCAGATCGACCGCAGCCAGAGCTGCCTGAATGTGGGCGATGTGGCGAGTCTGGAGAAGACGATGCAGCAGCTTGAGGCAGCAAGTCAGCAGGTCAGCGAAGCGGCTGGTTAGTGGGCAGCCCGTAACCGCCGTCGCGAATGAGGTCGGCATGAAGAGCAGGAGCCTCAGAACGCTCATCGGTCTTCTGGCGGTCGTAACGGCCGCGGCCCAGGAACCTGCACCAAACCGTCCAGCATTTCTCGTCAGAATGTCATGGTCTGAGTTAGAGCTCTCGCCAGATGGTATTAACAGGAACGACTGCCTGCTTGTCTTCCCCGACGGGCATTTTCATATGGAACAGCGCTTCCAACAACTCCCGAAAACTGAAGCATCATTACGTATTCATGAGTCGCTTCTGAGCAACGCACAACTTGACCAACTCCGAAGCCTTCTCGACCAACGGCAAGTCGTGACGCTGCCCCAGTTTGTCCCATTCCACCTTGTAGTCCCAGTACGTCTGCGTCGTGGTTTTCAAGCGGAAATTTCCAGAAACCAGGAAACAGTACAGCGTGTCGGGTACATGGAGTGGGAGGTCTCCAAACATGACGATGCCCACTATCCCACGTCAGAAGCTCTCGAGAAATCGCGAACCCTGGACGAATCGCAGCAACCGGCAAGGACGACGCTTCGTCCACTGCTTCAATGGCTTCTCAAGCTGGAATCACAACAACCAGCACAAGGCAGTGGGGAATCCACTCTCTGTGAGCTCGAATAGGTCCTGCCGGGAGCGTGTGCGGTTCCCGAGAATTCAGGCGCAGGTCACTTGCATTCATACTGCGTGTCCTGCGCCGCAATGATCTGCCACTTGCCGCTTCGCTTGAGCCAGCTATCAGTCCAGATAAGGCATCGTGATTTCTCCGATCCGTCTTTCGCCTTTCGGACTGAGCTCTCGCTCCCGTAGACCATCGCGAGGCTATCGCCGAAAAAACGGACCCTGGCGTCGAGCAGCCGGCAATCCTGAGCAGTATTCGAGAGATCCTGGTTATCAGCCACTTCTTTCGATTTCGTGTAACGCCTTCCCTCCGGGGACGTGCCCTGGAAGTCATCGGCGAGGATCTGTTCTGCGATCTTGTTATGCGTGCACGCACCCTCGGCCCATTGCCGTTCCGCATCGATGATGAACTTCGCAGTCGCGTCATCGGCCGCAGCCCATCGTCCCTGCTGTGCATGCGCGGCTGTAGCGACGGTGATTGTGAACACAACGAGAGTCGTCATTGGTTTCAGATTCAAATTCATTCTGGGTCTCCGCTTCTTGAAGGAAAGAAGCTATCAGTGCCTTGTCATGGCGTCAAAGGCGATCAGCGCTGGAGGGCAGCAGGTGAGCAGATTTGCCGAGGGAAATCCCACGTCCGAAAATCCGACATGGGGCACCCTGAGTTTAGCTACCGGTCGAGAAGCGCCATGGCGGCAGCGCTGTAGCGTTCGCCGGAAGCCGCTCCCTTCGGGGCGATCGCGTCGATCTCGGCGAGATCTTCGCACGTGAGACGGACGTTTATGGCGGCGACGTTTTCTTCGACGTACTTCCGGCGCTTGGTGCCGGGGATTGGGGCCATGTCGTCTCCCTGGGCGAGGACCCACGCGAGAGCAAGCTGCGAGGGCGTGCAACCTTTTTTTGCGGCAAGCTGCTCGATCTTGCGGACGGTGTCGAGGTTGCGCTGAAAGTTTTCGCCCTGGAAGCGTGGCGAGGTGCGCCGCCAGTCGTCGGCAGCGAGGTCGTCGGGAGTCTTGATCTGCCCGGTAAGGAACCCGCGACCTAACGGCGAATAGGGCACAAAGCCGATGCCCAGCTCACGGATGGTGGGCAGGATTTCGTCTTCGGGCTCGCGGCTCCAGAGGGAATATTCGGTCTGGAGCGCGCTGATGAGATGGACAGCATGAGCGCGGCGGATGGTCGCGGGCGATGCCTCGGAGAGTCCCAGGTAACGCACCTTCCCTGCCTTGACCAGCTCGGCCATGGCGCCGACGGTTTCCTCGATGGGAGTTTTGGGATCGACGCGGTGCTGATAGTAGAGATCGATGGTGTCGATGCCGAGGCGCTGGAGACTCGCGTCGCAGGCGGCGCGGACGTACTCGGGGCGACCGTTCAAGCCGCGGCCCGCGCCGCTGTCCTCGCGTATGATGCCGAACTTGGTAGCGATGACGACCTTATCGCGGTAGGGACGCAGCGCCTTGCCGACCAGGACCTCGTTCGTGCGCGGTCCATAGATGTCGGAGGTATCGAAGAAGTTGATGCCGAGTTCGATGGCCCGGTGGATGGTGGCAATCGATTCTTCGTCATCACGCGGGCCGTAGAACTCGGACATGCCCATGCAGCCGAGGCCGAGTTCCGAAACGATGAGCCCCTGCGTGCCGAGTTTGCGCTGCTGCATCGTGCTGCTCCTCGGGTGGAGAGATTTTTAGGAATGCCAGAGACTACGGACCCAGGTAGAGCTCGACAGGCGAAAATCCGATGGTCTTGGACTTCGAGTCCACGCGGAGGAAGATGGGCGTCTTGCCGCCGTTGATGTTGACTCCCATGACGACGCCGTTGCCGACCCGGTGGGCGACGACGATATTGTGCGATTTGATCACGCCGTAGTCACTGGCCGGGCCCCAGTCCTTCTGAAAGGCGCCGAAGTCGTAGGCCTTGTATTGATCGGTGTGCTGCTGCCAGTTGGGGTCGTTGTTCCAGAGACCGTAAGCCTTCTGCAGATCACCGGACTGGACGGCGGCGAAGAAGTTGTTGACGCGATGGTCGGAAGGCCAGTGCCAGATCTGCCACGGCATCTCGATGGCCCAGGAGCCGGTGGCAATGGCCGCGAGCACCACGATGACAATTCCCGCGATCAGCAGATTACGGTTGCGCGTCTCACGGCGCACGTCGAACTTGGGAGCATCCATCAGGGTCATCGGCGGCTATGGTTCCTTTCGGTCATGAAATCGATTCGGGCCCACGCTTCCCGGGTCTGCCGCTCTCAGCGGCTGTAGTGCGTGCGGTCTTTTTCGGCTCGGCGCTCCAGAGCCAGTGAGATGAGCCGGTCGATAAGCTCAGGATACGCGATGCCGGAGGCCGCCCACAGCTTGGGATACATGCTGATAGACGTAAAGCCGGGCATGGTGTTGATCTCATTCAGGTAGATGCGGCCGGGCTTGCCGGAGGATGAGGTAGGTTCCATGAGGAAATCGACGCGGGCGAGGCCGGAGCAGTCGCAGGCGCGGAAGGCGGCGATGGCCATCTGCTGGACTTCTTTGGTCTGGGCCTTGGTGAGCTTCGCGGGGATGATGAGCTCGGAGCCTTCGCTAAGGTACTTCGCCTCGTAGTCGTAGAACTCCTTGCCGGGGACGATTTCGCCAACGACGGAGGCCTGTGGGTTGTCGTTGCCAAGCACGGCGACCTCGAGTTCGCGGGCTTTTCCGGCCTTGTTTCGGGATCTGGGGCCTCCGACCGCTTGCTCGACGACGATCTTGCGGTCGTATCCGGCGGCGATATCGATGGCGGGGCCGAGTTCCTTGCGGTCGTGCGCCTTGGTGATGCCAACGGACGAGCCGAGATTCGCGGGCTTGACGAAGAGCGGGTAGCGGAGGGCGGCCTCGAGCCGGGCGATGACTTTCTTCGGGCTGGCTTCCCATTCGGAGCGCAGGAAGGTGACGTGCTTCGTGATGGGCAGCTTCGCGGCGGCAAAAAGACTTTTCATGATGTCCTTGTCCATGCCCGTGGCCGAGCCCAGCACGCCGGAGCCGACATAGGCGATTCCGGCGAGCTCGAAGAGGCCCTGGATGGTCCCGTCTTCGCCGAAGGTTCCGTGCAGGACGGGGAAGATGACGTCGAGGCTGAGCGCCGAGTTGGGTCCTGCGCCCGCGTGGAGATCGACGGAGTGGGCGTCGGTCTCAAAGGGGACGAGGGCTCCGGTCTTGGTCTCGGACGGGACCGGCGGGACAATCACGGACTCTCCGCGCGCGAGAACGGCAGCGGAGGGAGTGGTCTCGGGGTCTCCGGCCTGAAGGGCGCGGGGAGGAGATGCAGGCTGGCCATTGAGCAGTCGGGTGGCATCGGTGGCAGTGACCCAGCGGCCCTCCTTGGTGATGCCGATGGGAGTGATGTCGTACTTTTTGGGGTCGATGGCCTTGAGGACCGAGGCGGCGGAGAGCAGCGAGACCTCATGCTCGCCGCTGCGGCCGCCAAAGAGGACGCCTACGCGGAGTTTGGTCATAACTTTATGATTTTATGGTGGAAAAAGCTGACAGCTATCAGCGAAACCTTTTTAGACCGAAATTCCGGCTTAATTTTAGTTTCTAAATTAGCTCAACTTGCTAATTTAGATTAGGCCGTAAACTAAATTAGCGATGACCGACGACTATTCCACCAGAATCGGCCAGTTCATTACCACCACGACACTCGGAGAAGCGGTTCGGGCCTATGTCCCGAAACCATTACCTCCCAATCCTCCGATTCGCATTGAAACATTCTATCCGTTGCTCGACGCAGCCAATCAAGCTTTGGGCCGACTGGACGGGCTTCAGGCGATTCTCCCGGACGTCAACATGCTTCTTTACTTTTACAACCGGCGGGAGGCCGTGCTCTCTTCGCAAATCGAGGGAACACAATCGTCATTGTCTGAATTGCTTCTCTTTGAGAATCATCTCCTGCAGGGTGATAGCGACGCCGAGGAAGTCTCGAATTATGTAGCGGCTATGGAACATGGTCTGGGAAGGATACGCAGTGGATTTCCCTTATCGAACCGACTCCTTCGGGAAATGCATGAAGTACTTTTGCGTTCGGGACGCGGATCAGACAAAACACCAGGCGAATTCCGGAAATCCCAGAATTGGATCGGAGGAACACGCCCAGGAAACGCAGTGTATGTGCCCCCTCCGGTCGAAGAAATGCTCGAAACGATGAGCAACCTTGAAAAATTTCTTCATCGTGATTCGGGGCATTTGCCATTGCTGATCGATGCCGCACTCGCTCATGTTCAATTCGAGTCCGCGCATCCATTCTTGGATGGAAACGGCCGCATTGGACGGCTTCTTATCACATTGCTTTTGTGCGAACGGCAGGTACTGAAGACTCCATCCTTGTATCTGAGCCTATATTTCAAGGAGAAGCGCGACCAATATTACAACCTGCTCCAGAAGGTACGGCTCGAAGGCGATTGGGAAGCATGGGTCGAATTTTTCCTTGTTGGAGTCCGCGAAACAGCCGATCAGGCCTGTGCAACAGCTGTGGCGGTTCGCGATCTCTTTGAATTCGATGAATCGAGAATCCGCTTGATCCCGAGAAGTGGGTCTATGATCAATGTTCACGTGTATCTCGAACACCGTCCAATCACCACGCTGCAACAGGTTTCTGAGGGGACTGGTTTGACTCTTGCGACCGTTGCAAAGGCGATGGAACAACTCCAAGCGCTTGGCGTAGCAGAAGAGGTCACGGGCAGGAGGCGCGATCGAATCTTCGCATATGCCAACTATTTGGATCTCCTGAACGAGGGTACCGGGCCGTCTATCATTTCCAAACAATCTAAAGTATCTTCTTCCCAAACGCCGAGGAAATAAGCTCGACGGCGAGGTCCGCCGTGCGATTGCGCTCGTCGATGACCGGGTTTACCTCGACGATTTCGAAGCTCAGCATGCGGCCGTGGTCGGCGATGATCTCCATGGCCAGATGCGCCTCGCGGTAGGTGGCGCCGCCGCGTACCGGAGTGCCGACGCCGGGGGCATCCTCGGGATCGATCCAGTCCATGTCGAGGGAGACGTGATAGCCGGCGGTGCCGCGTCCGGCGGCGCGCAGGGCCTCTTCCATCACGGTGCGCATGCCGCGTTCGTCGATGTCGCGCATGGTGTAGACCTCGGTGATGCCGGCGCGGCGGATGTTTTCCTTCTCGGTCGCGTCGATGTCGCGCACGCCGATGAGCACGGTGTTTTCGGGCACGACTTTTGGTGAGAAGCCGAGGATGTTCGCGAGCGGCTCGGGGCCGAGGCCGAGCAGCGCGGCCAATGGCATTCCGTGGACGTTGCCGCTGGGCGAGCTCTCGGGCGTGTTGATGTCCGAGTGGGCATCGATCCAGATGAGGCCGATCTTTTTGTTGTCGCGGCGGTAGAACTCGGCGACGCCGGAGACGGTTCCGGCCGCGACAGAATGATCGCCGCCAAGGACGACGGGCGTCAGGCCTTCTTCGAGCGAGCGCAGGACGGCCTGGGCCGCCTGGGTGCAGGTCTCGGTGATTTCCTTGAGATAGCGGGCGTTCTCCTGGCCTGCGGGCTTGGTTTCGGCAATGGCAACGCCGATGTTGCCGCCGTCTTTCACCTCGTGGCCGAGGGCTTCGAGGCGCGCTTCGAGACCGGCGACGCGGACCGCCGAGGGGCCCATGTCGACGCCGCGGCGCGCGGCTCCGAGATCGAGTGGAACGCCGATGATTTTGATCCGGCGCGGTGGGAGCGACTGCACTCCAGTGTAAGCTGGGCGGCCGGTGGTAGCAGCTGTGGTTCTTGCGACTGCTCGAATCTCGGTAACTCGTGACATAACGTCTGCTTCTCGACCCTATGGATAGATGCGGTTCAGCGTGCGCGCGAAGGGAATGGTCTCGCGCACATGCTCGAGGCCGCAGATCCACGCGACGGCCCGTTCGATGCCCATGCCGAATCCGGAGTGGGGAACCGAACCATACCTCCGCAGATCGAGATACCACTGAAAGGCATCGAGCGGCAAGTTGTGCTCTTCGATACGCTTCTTGAGCAGATCGAAGGACGCGATGCGCTGGGAGCCTCCGATGATCTCGCCGTAGCCCTCGGGCGCAAGCACATCGACGCAGAGCGCGTACTTCGGGTCCTGCGGGTCGGGCTCCATGTAGAAGGCCTTCACGGCGGCGGGGTAGCGGTGCACCATCACCGGACGGTCGAACTGCGAGGAAATATAGGTCTCGTCGGGCGAGCCGAAGTCGTTGCCGTACTCAAAGGGGTGTTCGAGCAGACCTTTGGCATGCGCTTCGTTGAGCATCGCGACAGCCTCGTCGTAGCGCAGGCGCGGGAAAGGCGGCTTGATCGATTCGAGCTTCGATGTGTCGCGTCCGATGACTTTCAGGTCGGCGGCCCGCCGCGTGACCACGCGATCGACGATGAAACTGAGGAACTGCTCGGCGAGTTCCATCAGGCAATCAAGGTCGCAGTAGGCGAGCTCGGGCTCGACCATCCAGAACTCGGTCAGATGCCGGCGCGTTTTGGACTTCTCGGCACGAAATGTCGGCCCGAAGGAGTAGACCTTGCCGAGCGCCAGGGCCGTGCTCTCGATGTAGAGCTGTCCGCTCTGCGTGAGGTACGCTTCATCTCCAAAATATTCGACCGGGAAGAGCGTGCTGGTGCCCTCGCAGGCAGCCGGCGTGAGGATCGGCGGATCGGTGAGGACGAAGCCGTTGTCGTCGAGGAAGTCGCGACACGCCTTGATGATCTCGGCTCGGATACGCAGGATCGCGGCCTGGCGCGGCGTGCGGATCCAGAGATGGCGGTGCTCCATCAGGAAGTCGGTGCCGTGTTCCTTGAGGGAGATGGGAAACGGTGCGTCCTCGGGCACGCGCTGGACGATGTCGATGTCCTCGACGTCCAATTCGTAACCGCCGGGGGCACGTTTATCGGCGCGCACCTTGCCGGTAACGACGACGCTCGATTCCTGCGTGAGACCCTTGATGGCATCGAAGACTCCGGCCGGGACTGCGGCCTTGGGAACGATGCCCTGGATGGTTCCCGTACCGTCGCGGAAGATCGGAAAAAGCAGCTTGCCACTCTCGCGCAGATTGTAGAGCCAACCCTGGATGGTGACGCTTCGCCCTTCGTGCTCGCCGATCCGGGTGATGGTGGTGAGGGGTTTCGTTTCTATTGCTGTGTCGGTTACGACTTCTGTCTTTGCTTCTTCTGCCATGATCTCTAAGCTTTGCCTCAGCGTTACCACTGTCCGATCGGTATTTCCTGTTTCCTATTCACTGCTTTACTAAAAGCTCTCAAAAGCTTTAGCTGCCTTCTGCATTACTGTCTCAGGAGACTCCTCGAGGCTGTAGTTAATTTCGAGCACACCGGCGGGAATCTGCGGCGCTGTCTTCAGGCCGTCGTAGACTTCATCCCAAACAATGGAGCCGTCACCGGGCCAGAGGTGAGCGTCGCGGTCGCCTTGGTTGTCGTGCAGATGCGAGGAGCGGATGCGGTCCTTAAGTTCGTCGAGCGTCGCCTTCACTCCGTCGCCGAGATTTGCGTGCCCTACATCAAGGCAGACTCCGATATCAGTGAAGTGCCCTGTGTTGATGATCTGGATGATGTTCGCCGGGCGCGTGACGTCGTTCGGTATGTTTTCGATCAAGAGCTTCACACCCAGCGGGCTGGCAAAGGCACGCAAGTGCTCGAGTGCGGTGATGGAATATTCGAGAGCGCGCGGGCTCCAGGTATCCTCGCGTTCGCCGAGGTGAACGATCAGAAAACGGAACGGAATCTGCTCGGCGACTTCGAGGGCGCGTTTGATTTCGTCCATGGCATCGATGCGCCGGGCCTTTTCCGGGTGGATAACGTTGATGCCGGGTGCGCCCCAGCGGCCCATCTCGTAGTCGGCATAGAGCGGCGCGTGCATCGAAAATGCTTCGGTGGGGTTCGAACGAAACCATTCGGAAAGATCGCGGATGGCGCTGCGATCGTTGTAATCGAAGTGCTGGCGCGCGGCGAAGAGTTCCACGCCGTCGGCTCCGGATTTTTGAATGGTCTCAAGCAAGCCGGGATGGAGCCGGTTGCGAAGAAAAACGTGCGACGAGATAACCTTCAGCATGAAAGTGAAACCTGGGAGAGGACGTTCCTCTATCTTCTGGCTTCTTCTATCTTCTCACTTCGCGTGACGTCCTAGGGAAAAGAGAATCAGCTTGCGCCATTCGTAGGCTGATTGCCAACAGTTGCCAATCCATCTACGATCACGCAAGGGGAAGATTCATGCCAACTCGCAACATCAACCTGACACCTGAATTGGACGAGTTTGTGGATTCCAGGATTCAGAGCGGTCGGTACGCCAACGCCAGTGAGGTTCTTCGTGCTGGCCTGCGGGCCTTAGAGCAGTATGAAAAGGAGCAGCGGGCTAAACTTGAGGCAATTCGCGCCGCCGTCAAAGCGGGCGAGGAAAGCGGCATGGCTGAAGGCGATGTTATCGGGGAACTCCGGAAGAGAATCCGCAGGCGAGCCCGTCTGATACGGGGAAGGTGAATCGTTGACCGAGTATCGCTTATCAAGACTTGCGCAGCTCGATCTTGAAGAGATTCTGGACTACACAGTAGATAGGTGGGGCGACGTCCAGGCGGACCGCTATCTAAGCGGCTTGGTTAAGTGCTTCGAATTGATCGCTCGACGACCGGAGCTTGGCCGCCGTTGCGATGAGGTACGGCATGGTTATCGCCGGATCGAGCAAGGCAAGCACATCGTAATTTTTCGACCGGCAGATCAGGGCGTCTTTATCAGTAGAATTCTGCACCAAAGCATGCTGCCGGAGAAGCACTTGATAGACGAGGAGTGAGGCGCTTACGCTGCTCGGCTAGTATCCCCCCGCTTTGCCGAAGTGATGCCGGTGATCCTGCCCGCCTTCGAGGTCCCCAGTCGCGGGATCGACCGCGATGCACTCTCCGTCGCTCCAGTGGCCGCCGACCTTGATCTGGTAGCCGAGCCCGCGCAGGGCGGCCGTGGTCGCGTCGGACAAGCCGGGCTCGATGAAGAGCATGTCCGGCAGATACTGGTGGTGGAAGCGCGGAGCGTCGACGGCTTCCTGAATGTTAAGGCCCTCGTCGGCGGCGCTGAGGAAGATGTTCGCGACCGTCGTGATGATGCGACCGCCTCCGGGCGAACCGAGGACGAACCGCAGCTTGTTGTCCTGGAGCACGATGGTCGGCGTCATGGCGGAGAGCGGGCGCTTGCCGGGAGCGATGGTGTTGGCGGGACCCTGGATGAGTCCGTACATGTTGGGCACGCCAAGCTTCGAAGCAAAGTCGTCCATCTCATCATTGAGCAGGAAGCCGAGTCCGGTAGCGGTGACGGCTGAGCCGAAGTTGTTGTTGAGGGTCGTCGTCACCGCGACCGCATTCCCGTCCGCGTCCACGACTGAGAAGTGCGTGGTCTGGGTTGATTCATGCCGCACGTCGTTCATGGTCGGCGGAGGAGAAACAAATCCCGCTGGACGCTTGAGGTCCTTCGACGGAGTCGCCTGTTCGACTCTAATGCTGGTGCGCCAGGCGGCTGCGTACTTCTTGTCGATGAGCTGCTCGACGGGAATCTTCACGTAGTCGGGGTCTCCGAGATAATCGCTGCGGTCCATGTAGGCGCGGCGATAGGCCTCGACGATAAGGTGCATCTCATCGGGCGTGCGGTCCTTCCAGCGGCTCAGGTTGTAGCCTTCAAGGATATTGAGGGTCTCAATGAGCGCTACGCCGCCAGACGACGGTGGAGGCGCGCTGAGGATGGTGTAGTCCTTGTAGGTTCCGGTGAGCGGCTCGCGCTCTCTGACGGAGTAGCGGGCGAGGTCATCGGTCGTGATGAGGCCGCCGTTCTTCTGCATATCCGCGGCAAGCTGTTTCGCGATGCGTCCGTGGTAGAAATCGTCTGGATCAGCGGCGATGGCCTTAAGTGTCGCAGCAAGTTCGGGCTGTCTGAACGTCTCGCCAGCCTTGTAGAAGTTGCCGTCACGCTGGAAAATGCGCTTCGACTCGGGGAACGCGCTCAGCCTTTCATCATGCAGCGCCGCGGCTTCTTCTTCGGTCAAGACGAAGCCCTGGCTCGCAAGCTTGATTGCCGGCCCCATGACTTTCGCGAGCGCGAGCTTTCCATACTTCTTCTCCGCGTAGACCATACCGGCGACAGATCCAGGCACGCCGATTGCCTTGTATCCGGTGATGCTGGCGTCGGTAATGACATTGCCCTTTGCGTCGAGATACATGTTTGCCGTCGCGGCCTGCGGCGCGCGCTCGCGGTAGTCGATGAAGGTGGGGTTTCCGGCCGCAAAACGCACCAGCATAAAGCCGCCGCCGCCGATATTTCCCGCGACTGGGTGAACTACTGCCAGCGCGAATCCTGTAGCCACCGCAGCGTCGATCGCGTTGCCTCCCTGCTTCAGGATCTCGACGCCAGCGTCGGTCGCGAGGTGATGCACGCTGACCACCATGGCGTGCTTGGTGCGCACCGGCTGCTCGTGAGCGGTGGCGATGACGTTATTCTTCGCGTCGTCGGGCGCAGCGTCCTGCGCGCGCAGGATCGGCGAGCAGAGGCAGACAGCGAGAACAAGAGCAGGCGCAATTCGCGTGTGAGTTTGCATGGTGGTAGGAGGTAGTCTATGGCATTTCTCTTGAGCCATCCGGTTTTGTCGCGGATCGGCGCGGCGCGGGAGTTGAAGCATCGGCGAGCGCGTAGGCGACGACGGCCATCACGGCTGCGTTCTCGCCAAGGTGCTGCGGATCGACCTTGTCGAAGGTATCGGCTGCGGTGTGGTGGTAGTTGAAGTAGAAGCGGCTGTCCTGCGTGGGAGTGAATCCGGGCACGCCCTTAAGGAAGCTGATATCTTCACCGGCCTCTTCGCCGCGCGTGAGCGTCGACGCGCCGATGGCATCGAGAATCTGCCCAACGGGCCGCAGATAATCGCCGAGCGCAGCGGGGCCTGCATAGGTAACGCCAATGGGATGGTCGGCTCCGAGGTCGGACTCGAGCGCGCCGATGTGATTGGCCATCTCGGCGGCGTGTTCCTTTCCGTAAGTCTGCGCGCCTGAGCCTTCCTGTTCTTCGTCCATCCACGCGATGAATCGCACGGTGCGCTTCGGGTGAAGTCCGAGCTGCTTGAGCAGTTGAATCGCCTCCATCGAAACGACGATACCCGCGCCGTCGTCGATTGCCCCGGTGCCGAGATCCCACGAATCGAGATGGCCGGAGACGATGACGATCTGCTCGGGATGTTCACTTCCCTTCCAGTCGGCGATGACGTTGTAGCTCGGTGCGGGCGGCAGAATCTGCGGAGTGAGCGTGAGGTGCATCGTGACAGGGCCCTGCTTTGCGAGGTTGGCGAGCAGGTCGGCATCTTCGGCGGTGACGGCCGCGGCGGGAATTTTTGCCATGCCGGACGCATAGTAGGTCGCGCCGGTGTGGGGCAGGCGATAGTCAGCGCCTCCGACGGAGCGGACGAGGACGGCTGCGGCCCCGAGCGAGGACGCGATACTTGGACCTCCACCGCGATAGGCGACTGTCTTGCCGTAAGCGGCGAGACCATTGCCCTGGGCGGCGAGGCGCTTGTCGAAGATTTCGTTGAAAAGGAGAATCTTGCCTTTGGCGGCTCCAGCGGGGAGCTTGCGGGCTTCGTCAAAGTTGTTCACCACCGCGACCTCGGCAGTAATGCCGTCCGGCGGGGTCGCCACGCTGCCGCCGAGAGCCGTGAGGACGATCTTCTGCGTCGTGCCCGGAGCCTGGCCGGGCCAGGCCGTGAGTGCGGCCGTCTCTTCGCCGCGGACCCAGTGCGGAACGGTGGTCTTCTCAAGCTGCACCTCGGCTCCCACAGCGCGCATCTCGGCGGCGACGTAATCGACAGCGGCCTGCGCTTGCGGCGATCCGGAGAGGCGCGGGCCGATGTTGTCGGTAAGGTGGCGCAGCTCGTTCAGCGCATAGGGGTCGTTCAGTGCGGCGTCGCGGAGGCGCTCCATATTGGCGAGCTGGTCGGTCGTCCACGCGCCGGTTCCCACCGACATCATGCGCGCGAGTCGGTCCTGCACGTTCGGGCTTGCGGGCTGCGCAGCCTGTTGTGTCTGTGCCAGGCAGGTTGAAGCGAAGACACTAAGCGCCGCGGTGAGGAGTGCTCTTGCTTTCAGGGGCATAGGGCGACATTAACACGAGGTCTTGCAAAGGCCTCAATCTGCCCGGAGCAGCCGCGATACTGCCGAGAGCGCAGATTTCACCACAGAAAACAGGAAGAAGGGGCCGCTGCTGATATGGTGGAAGCGCGTTTGTGAAAAAAACAAATTTGTAAGAGGCTTGCGAACACGATGAAATTTTCGGCAAAGCTATGCGGTGCCGTTGCTGCATTCGCCTTCATTGCGGCGGGAGTCACGCGCGCGGAGATAAAACTGCCGCATCTGCTCAGCGACCATGCCGTGCTGCAGCGCGACACGCCGATCCACATCTGGGGCTGGGCCGATCCCGGTGAGACGGTGACGGTCCACGTCCATGAGCAGACACGCACGGCCACCGCAGACGATCTGGGCAAATGGAGCCTGTGGCTCATGCCCGAGAAGGCCGGAGGCCCCTACACGCTGACGGCAACAGGGCGCAGCGGCGGCGCGGGTGTAACCCTGTCAGACCTTCTGGTCGGCGATGTGTGGTTGGCGTCAGGACAGTCGAACATGGAGATGCCGCTGAACGGATTCCCGGGCAGCGCTGTGATCAAGAACGGATTGGAAGAGATCGCACATGCGGCATTGCCTACGGTTCGGCTGTTACGCCTGGAGCACACCACGTCGGAGTTCCCGATGGACGACATCTCGGCGACGTGGACGGAGTGCAATCCGCAGACCGCGGCAGATTTCTCTGCGGTCGCGTACTTTTTCGGGCGGGAGATCAACGAGAAGGAGAAAGTCCCGGTCGGTCTGATTGACACGACGTGGGGCGGCACGCCGGTGGAGTCGTGGATCAGCCTGATGGGCATCTCATCCGACGCCGGGCTGATGCCGGTCTTCCGGTCGCGAGCGTTGTTTGCGCAGAATCTGGCCGATGATGAGGCGATTCGCGCGAAGGAGAAGCGCGAGCGCGATGCCGCGGAGGCTGCGCATCAGCCACCTCCCGAGCAGCACTGGCATCCGAATCCTGCGTCGTGGGAGCCGGCTGCGCTCTACAACGCGATGATTGCTCCCGCGACACGCTACACCATCAAGGGCGTGATCTGGTACCAGGGCGAGACGAACAGCGACCCCGAGCGAGCGCCGCTGTACGTGAAGGAGTTTCCGGCGCTGATCGCCGACTGGCGCAGGGCGTGGGGTCAGGGGGATTTCCCGTTTCTCTACGTGCAGATTTCGAATTTCTACTCGCCCAATGAAGACTGGGGCACGATCCGCGATGCGCAGCGGCGGGCGCTGGCTGTTACCCACACGGCCATGGCTGTGACGCTCGACGTGGGGACCAAAGACAACGTACATCCGCCAGATAAACAGACGGTAGCGGCGCGGCTGGCGCTGGCGGCGCGCGCGACGGTTTATGGCGAACGCGGTATGGAGTATTCCGGACCGCTGTTTCGCGAGGCGACCGTCGAAGGCTCCTTCATGCGGTTGTGGTTCGACCACGCCGCGAGCGGGTTGACAAGCGATAGCGCTCCGGCGGGCTTTGAAATCGCCGGTGGGGATGGCAAGTTCGTCCCGGCAACGGCAAAGATCGACGGATCGACGGTGGTCGTTCAGGCGGTAGGCGTGGCCAATCCGAAATATGTTCGCTACGGATGGGCAGGCTGGACCGACGCGAATCTCTTCAATAAAGAGAAGCTGCCGGCGTCCACGTTTACGTCGAAGTGAGGCGGCTCGGATGGTCTTTGCGGACCTGAATCTCGCGCGGCGGCTGGAGCGCGCGGAGGGATATGCGTGCCGAGCCTTTGCGGAGGCGCGGGCGCGTCTCGATCCGGCGAGTGGTTCGACGTGGATGGAATGCGCGGGGGCGTACGCCGTCTTCGATGGCGTCGACTCGCCGGTGACGCAGAGTTTTGGACTAGGCATCTTTGAAGAGCCGACTCCGGA
Source organism: Silvibacterium sp. (assembly GCA_019234945.1). Taxonomy (GTDB): domain Bacteria; phylum Acidobacteriota; class Terriglobia; order Terriglobales; family Acidobacteriaceae; genus Silvibacterium. Next base: position 25,911 of record JAFAKX010000136.1, on the reverse strand, counting down.
CTCGATTGGACAGATCGAGCGCTTTTTCCTCGAGCGCGGGGCGGCCGTCATGCATGAGGTGTGTCCGCTGGCCGGTATTTCAACTTTGGACCTGCTGTGCGATCGAGGCTATCGTCCGATTGAGATCAGCAGCGTACTTTACCAGTCGATCGCAACGGTAGTCGGATCATCAACCGCCGGCCATGACGCCATCGCGGTGCGCGCTATTGAGCCCGAAGAAGCTCCACTATGGGCGAGCGTCCACGCGCGCGGTTGGGCGCACGATCACCCCGAGTTTCGGAGCTTTCTCGAAAACTCTGGGGCGCTGAGCGCTGAGCGCGAGCAGAGCGTGTGTTTTCTGGCCGAACTGGACGGCCAGCCTGGAGCCGCCGGTGTGCTGTGCCTCCATCAGGGTGTGGCACTCTTTGGAGGAGCGGCGACCGTTCCGGAAATGCGCCGCCGTGGATTGCAGGCTGCGCTGCTGCATTCGCGAATGCGCTACGCCCTCGAACAAGGCTGCGACCTGGCCATGATGGTCGCCGAGGCCGGCAGCCAGTCGCAACGCAACGCCGAACGCACAGGCTTTCGCGTCGCCTATACGCGCACCAAATGGCGGCTACAGAAGGCGCAGAGGCATGCGCCTGAATAAAATCCGCGTCAGCGTCCGGTAGCTACAGCGAGCGAAGCGGCACCGAGGGCGAATTGCGAGAACAACTGCGACCACGCGATCACGCTCCGGAGGCCAGAGACGTTGAAGCCCTTCTCCGGAACCACGATAGTGTCACCTGGAAACATCTTCAGTTGTTCAAAGGTATTGCCCCATAGACCGTTGGCCGCACTCCAGCTCACAACCGATCCATCTGCACGGATAATGAAGGAGTGCTTCTTGTCTGCATTGCGATTCGGCCCGCCGGCAAGATGCAGATAGGCACCGCTGGGCCGTGATCGCTGGTACAGGAACGAGTTTTCATCGTAAACCGCGCCCACCACATTTACGGTTGAAGGAACCGGCGGTATGACAAAGCGGTCGCCGTCCTCAAGCGGTATGTCTGGAATCAGTTGCTGCCCGGTGGCGTCTGAAGCGAATTCGAGAACAATCCGGCCAGTAGCCCGAATCTGACGAAGACGCGTTATGAGTTCCCGGCCGCTGGCCGTTGCCGCCGAACCTGCGGTGACGTCCTGGGCAGTCGAAGTGGCGGCCGCGATAGCTTGGATAGACCCGCGGGTGATCTGAAGTTCCAGGTTCTGGACATATTCGTCGATCCTGGCCTGCTGGATCACGCGGGTGGACTCGCGCGTGAACTCTGATCCGAACAGATAGGCATTGGTCGTAAGGCCGCCCGCGCGCTGCACCAGATCGCGCAAACCTTCGCCCGGGTTCACGCTGTAGATGCCCGCGTGGGCGAACTCACCCTCGAGATGCACATATTTTGTTTGCTGCGCAAGCGGAACATGAATGTCGCCCTGCGAAAAGATGGAGACAACGTCCCCGGGCCGCAGTTCGAGGTTTTGTCCCTGGTCATGCTGCATCACCAGTCTGCCGAGATCGAATGGGATGAGCGAAGTCTTCAGCGTGTCGGGGTCAAGCCGCTCAATGACCGCATAGTTCCAGTCGATTTCCGGCGAGCTGATGCGGACATCGGTGCGTTCCACCTGCAGCGGCGTATTTTGCGTCTGCAACTGCGCCTGCTGGGCCGCAAGAGACGAATTCGCAGCCCGTTGCGGTGTTTGCTGATACGGATACTGATACGGGTTCTGGTTTGGATAATTGGAATAATAGTCAGGAGGGTAGTTGGTGTAATCGTAAGGCTGCTGACCCAGCAGCTGATCCGGAGACTGCAACGGATACTGCTGCTGCGGCTGCTGTCCGGCGGGATACTGTCCCGATTGATTCGCCTGATTCTGCTGCGAAAATGGCGAAGTCGGTAGGCCCGGAGGTGCAAACTGCCCAAACAGCTGTTGCGGCGGCTGGAAAAGCCTTCTGGGCAAATCCACCGGATTCGTCGGCTGGCGCATGGTCGAAAAAGCCGGCACCGGCTCGAACTCTGGAGAAGGAAATCCCAGCTGCGTCCGCCTCCACCAGTAATCGCGGCTCATCAGCGAATCCCGGTCCGGGATCAGGTCGTTGAGGCGCATGCCCTCATGCCACGCAAAATGTCCGGGATTCGCGGTGTTGCCGCGCAGCGTCACCGTCTTCTGGAGCCTTGGCACTACGGCAAGAACACGCACGATGTCGCCGCCAGCCAGCGCAGTGGCCAGACCGGCCGAGTCCATCGCAATCTCCATCGCCTGCTGGTCACGATGGTCGGCGATGCGTTGCACCGAGACGCGCGCGCCGGAAGCCATGGTCGACGGCCCTCCGGCGTTATTGACAGCGGTGCCGATGGTGTCTCCGTCCGTCGTTTCATAGATGCCCGGAGTTTTGACGCTCCCGGTGACGGCGATCTGCGGACCAACGGCAGGGATGAAGATGACGTCGCCATTCAGCAGCTTTACGTCCTTGGATTTGTCACCGCGAATGAGCAGGGCGTAGAGGTCGAAGTCAGTAACGACCTCGCCTTCGCGTTTCAACTGGATGTGGCGCATCGAGCCCTCAACCGAGGGTCCGCCGCTGGCAAAGAGCGCGTCGACCAGGGTGCTGAGTGAGCTGACGGTGTAGACTCCTGCGCGCCGCGCCCGGCCAGCAACGTAGATCTGAATGGCTCGAATCTGGCCGACGTTCGCTGTGAGGTCGAAGTTCCTGTAGACGCGGCCAATGGATTTTCTCAACTGCTCATCGAGACCGGAAAAAGAAAGTCCCGCTACATGGATGTTGCCGACCTGGGGCAAATAGATTTCGCCGGAACGATCAACGCGCAGGTCGGCGTTGAAGTTGATCTGGCCCCAAACCCTTATCCGCAATTCATCGCCCGGGCCGATCACATAGTCGGGCGGCACAGGCGTCATATCCAGCGGAGCAAAAGTGGACGGCACGTTTCGGAAGAGATCGGCGCCGAAGATGGGAAGTACCTGGCTGGTGCTGGACGCGACAAATTTCTGGAACTCCGTCAGAGGCTCGGGGGGAAGGATCGTTCGCAGCGCGAGGTTCTGGTTCGGGAACTGCGATGTGAGGGTTCCGTTGTCACGATAGATTGTGCTGCCGGGGAGCTGCCCGGTGGGCAGAGTTCCTGGCACGTTCTGACCGCCCGCCGGGAGGTTGAATTGCGATCCCTGAGTCTGCTGGGTGCACTGTGGAGAACCGGCCATCATCGGGTCGGTGCAATCGACCGTGCCATAGGGCTGCTGGGGATTGACGGAAGGAAGGCCCCCGGTGGATTGGTCCTGGGCGTGAATGGCTACCGTCAACGTTGACAGTACCAACAAACAGATTTTTCGATTCAGCATGCCAGAGATGTTTCTGCGGGATTCAGAAGTTGGATTGCGCCACTCGATGGAAGGCAACGCCCCACACGATCGTGCCGCGGCTTAACTTGCATTTAAGCAGCAGGATAACACGCGCGTGCGGCTGCACCGCCAGACCAAGCAACGGCAGACAATGTTAAGACAAGACGATGACATGCGCGCTGGGGCAATCGGCGGTGGAACCTCACAGTGCAACCAGCTGGCCGAAAGATAGCCTTATCATGAAAGGGAATTCGAAAAGGAATTCGTCAATGTTCCCGAGATGATGCTCCGGTTTCGGTTTGGTTACGAGCGGCACTGAATTTTGTCGCTTATGGATTGCCCGCTTGCAGCTTGTCCGGTAAGATCATGTGGAAATTACATTTCAAGTATCGCTAGTCACAGCAGTGCCTTTACTGTATTCGCAGTCAGAAGTGAGTAGCCTCAAACAAACATATAAGATCTTCGTTGTAGCGGACCAACTTGCCATATAGGCACCCCGGGGGATTTTCGCCGCTAATGAGTGCACACCCAATAGCAGAACCTCGTTTTGGTAACAGCTCGGACGTAGAACCAATCCTGGTAGACGCGAAACGGCTCCTCGAAGAGCATGAGGGTAGGGGCAGGTATTCATCCAGAGCTGCCAGTATTGCGGAGTCCGACGCGGAACTCCTTGAACAGACTTCGTCCGACAGTCCGTGGGTCATGTCGAGGGCGCGTTGCTGCCTTGACCGCATGGTGGCGGCCATCGTTCTGCTGGTGCTGTTTCCGGTAATGCTGGTAATCATGCTTGTGGTGCGGCTGAGCTCGCCCGGACCGGCGCTTTTTTGCCAGCGCCGCGCAGGACGTAACCGCGACGAATTCATCCTTTTCAAATTCCGGTCGATGCGCGTGGAGGATCCCTGCGGACCTGCCATTACCGTCAGCGGCGATTGCCGGATTACGCCGGTCGGAGCTTTTCTCCGCCGCTACAAACTGGACGAGCTGCCGCAGTTCTGGAATGTCCTGAAAGGCAACATGAGCCTGGTTGGCCCGCGCCCAAAGCTGCCGCATCATGAGGGCCTTGACCTCGCGTATCGGCCGGGGATTACCGGGGTGGCGACGCTTGCGTTCCGTGACGAAGAAAAGATTCTTGCCGGCATTCCCCGCGAGCACCTCGATGCCTTTTACGAGGTCTGCATCAAGCCCAGGAAAGCGCAGCTCGACCTTGAGTATATGCGGACCGCTACGCTGGGAAGCGACCTGAGGCTGCTTTGGCGGACTTGCGCTTCGTGCATTTTCGGTCCGGACGCATTATCTGTAGCAGAATCGGATAGGCTCAATCTGCTCGTCGATGAGTGGCTCGATCTTCTGCAGGACGGCGATGACGCTGTTCTATCCGTGTCAGAAGTCGGGGTAGGTTAGAACGTCATCGAAGAGCAGGCGCCCGTTGTTTCCCCAATGGAAATAAAGCGAACCGCTGGCCGCTCATTTCCTCCGGACAGCGGTCCATCGGCCCATTGCGCGGCCTTCGACCTTGATTCGGCCCTTTGCTGAATCGCTGTCGATCCACCCGTCAAGCGTCACAGTCACGCTGCCGGGCTGTTCGGGCCAGGTTCCCGCGAAGCTGAGTTCGAGGTAGCCGTTGCGCCACATGCCGCTGACAGCTTGATCCGGGCCAAGAGTTCCCGACCAGATGCCAGACAATGTGCTGTCCTGGCGCACGAGTTTCAGCGTTCCTCCGAAACCGCCCGCATCGGTCGCGCACTGCACATCCCACGTGCCGGCTGCTTCGCCGCCGCTCTCTACGACTTCGGGCCTAGCGGGAGTGATCTTCAGGTTCGAGAAATACGACTCCTCTCCTGCATAGCTCCACAAGGCGATACCGCCCTGCAGCTCTTCGCCTTTCAGTCCATCCACAATGAGACTCGGATTGGGAGATCCATTCAGATACAGGGTCGCCCGGCGCCCGTGAACTTCAATCTTCACCCTCGTCCACTCTTCGAGCTGAAGATCCGTCGATGATTCATAGATGAACGGCCACTGCCTGCGCAATTTCTCCCATCCGAAACCAGGCTCGGAAACATACTGAACTGAGTGGTTCCGCATTGCCTGGTCTTCCGAATGAGAGTTCCCGGGCCGCAGATAAAACAGCTCGTAATGCTGAGCATCAGTACGCGCGCGAAAGGCGATTCCTGTAAATCCGGGCCGTCGTACTCCAGGCGGAGCGATCACCTTCGTTGCGACATCAACCTCGATGGTCCCGTCGCGAAACTGTGTTCCGTTGACGAACGCCAGTCCAGCCTCATCTCCCTCCGCTTTGGCCAGGCGGATCGCTTTACGGCCTTTGTACTCCACCGCTTCCGCTTTTGCCCCCGTCTCCGAGAGATCCTTCGTGTCAGTCAGCGGAAAATTCTGCGGCGTTGAGACCGATTCCGTATTGTGAGGCTCTTGTCCACCGAGCGTATGCGTCAGGGACGCGAGAGCAAGCCCGATTCCCAGGACGAAGTATGTCCTCACTGATCGAGGCATGCGCCAAACAGTAGAAGGCGCAAAACCATGGCAGCAAGCATTCTGTGACGAAGCGGCGCAATGAGGTGGGGAACCGAACCCCGGTCAGTTCATTGCGTGCGCGCCACATTGTCAATCCATAGGGCAGTTCAATCTACTTCGCCGGCTCCACGTAGCCCTCGCTCCGCGAAAGTTGCACCCCGGAAGCAGCCCCAAGGACCGTGGTCTGTTGTTGTAGACCGAAAAGAGCGAAGCTGACCGGGATGAGCATGAAATAGCAGGTCGCGGAAATCAGTAGTGTCAGATTGATGCCAAAAGACATGCTCAGCATCACCCCGAGCACGGACGCGAGCACGCCGGTGGCACCGTTGATGCCCCAGAACCACGGGGTCGGTCCTTTATCTACCGCCTCTACCAGGCGCATACCAGTGGGAAAAGCAAATCCCAGCAGAAATCCCAGGGGCATGATCGCGGCAAGCGCGATGCCGATGCGCACCAACCGTTCGCGGTCGGTTGTGGACTGGAAGACGATAGGCAGAATCTGCTCCATGATGACCAGGTACGCTGTCACAATCATTCCCCATGTCAACAGCCTGCCGCGCGTGTTGAGCTTGAGCCGGTCCGACGTCAGGCTTCCCAGGCCGGATGCCAGAATCAAACTGAACAGGCATACACCAAGCGAGTAGATGGGATGGCCCAGATACACGCTGAAATATTGCAGGAGTGCGATCTCAGCCAGCATAAAGCCCATACCGATAAACGAAAAATACAGGCTGCCGGTCGTAATCAGGCGCGGCTGAGATTCCCGCACCGCCCCCCGGAGCGGTATCAGAATTGTCGCAATGACTGCGACGATTGAAATGAAGAGAATCATGATGAGCGCGCACGAAGCAATCAGATTGCCCGAGATAATGCCCTGCTTGATCTCGCCCTTCAAGAACAGGCGCACGACCGTGACCAACTGAGGGATATCAAAGATACGCAATTGATTGAAGAAGAACGGACGGGCGTCCGTAGGTACCTCGAGATCAAGATAGGAGGTGTTCAGCGCGCGATTGAGGGTTCTGAGATCACTGCTCTCCGTTGCCTGGCGCAACAGGGTCGAATCCGGGGGAGTGTCGGGCGCCAGCAGAACCTTGAAGCCGCCGGTACTTACCACGTCATGCAGTATACGCAGTTGCTCCTCGGTGAAAGGTGTCTTCGACAACACCAGGGTGGCAATGTGATTGGCGGTCGCCACGAAGAGGTAGGGGCGGGCGTCCTTCACCCCGCTATCAAGCAATGCCGCTGTTGCAAGGCCAACCATACGGCCCGTTTCGTTCAGGTTTGCCGGGCTATACCAGCGGCTAACCGTAAAGATACCGTTGCTTTTAAGCGTACCCAGAAACGCGCGCCAACCCTCCAACGATCTTGGAAACAAAAGAAGCAGGCTTACTTGAAAGGCGCGCCCAGCAAAACAGTTCGACTCTCGGGATACGACTCCGGGAAGCCAGCAAAAGACGTGCCCTTACCCTGTGCAGACCATGGTATTGCGGATAAAGTGACGTCACAAGAATTTTACAAAAATCAGGCTGGCGGAGTCCGCAAAAGAAGAGCGCGGACCTAAGTCCGCGCTTTTCATCAGAGCCGGTTGCTTATTCACCTACAACACGGTGGTCTGTGTTGCGTTCGACGCTAGCGTGCTGCGCTCGGCTGTCTTTTCAGCTTTCGCAGTCGGGAATCCGAGGTTCAGGCTTTCTACCTCGCGGCAACACAACCCAATTTCGCGCGTTGTTGCTAAAGACCGGCAGTGATGGCGGCCTTCGTGGGCCGCGACGCTTTGTTATGGCTTTGCGCTGTTTTCAGTCTTGGTTACCAGGAATTTCGCGTTTACACCATTCACCGGGCCCCGCACTTCACGCAGGAAGTACTGGCCGCTGGATTTATCGAAAACGAGACGGGCATTCGTGATTTCCTGGCTGGGCGCCTGGGGGCCTTCCGGAACCAGCGCCAGAACCGCATATTTCGGATTATCAATATTGCGAATGATGACTCCGTCGAGGACTTGCCGATCGATAGTCTGCTCTATTTGATAACGTCCCGCGGGTAGTACTGTGTTCTGCACGTTGAACGCAAAAGGCACATTCGCAGTGACCATATTGTCCTGTGCCAAGGCACTTGCAGCCGATATAGCTCCGGCCAAAATTACTAAAGATTTCAGGGCGATGCTCTTCATTCAACAGATCTCCTTGTCGCGAAGCGGGCCGGATTGAATAAGTTCTTGATCTTGGTTCGTAAATACCCTACGACGTCAAGAGAGCAGGCCGACAGCGCAATCAGATGATAACTACCAAACAACACGATTGTCAAATGCTGCACGTAACTATTTGCTTTTATTGAGCAATCTTTTGCAGGCTAGGTTTTTGTTGATGGACAGGAGAATTGCGAGCTGACCACCGCTTGCTCTCGGTCCCTGCAGGCAAAAAGAGGCGCGGAGCTTGATCTGTCCAATTTTTGGTCAAATTTGCCTCGTGGCGCGATAGGTTGTGCGCCTGCTATCCTTCTCGCTCCATGAAGCCCGGATGGAAGCCTGGATGGCGAGTCGCGCGTGGGTTGCTTCTCGCCGTAGCGCTTGCGGCGGGGAACTGTCTCTATGCTCAGGAGCCGGATTCGGCGCTTGCATCGCAGCCCGCACGCACGTCGCCGGATTGGCTCAAATCCGGAGTCGTCTATCAGATTTTCGTGCGCGAATTCTCGCCAGCCGGCGACCTCAACGGCGTCACAGCACGTCTCGATGACCTGCATACGCTCAACGTGAATATCCTCTGGCTCATGCCGATTCATCCCAACGGGCAGGTGAAGAAGAAGGGTTCACTCGGCAGCCCCTATGCAGTGCGCGACTACTACGCAATCGACCCAGCGCTCGGCACAAAAGCCGATCTGCATCGGCTCGTCGAGGAGGCGCATCGACGGCAGATGAAAGTCATCATCGATATCGTCGCCAACCACACCGCGTGGGACAGCGTGATGATGGCGCACCCCGACTTCTACCACAAAGACGCGCAGGGCCACATCACCTATCCGCACGACTGGACCGACGTTGCATGGCTCGACTATTCGAACCCCCGGCTGCGCCAGTACATGATCGACATGCTCGTTTACTGGATCAAGGAGTTCGACCTCGACGGCTTCCGCTGCGATGCCGCAGGCGAGGTGCCGACCGACTTCTGGGAGCAGGCGCGCGCAGCACTCGAGAAGGTCAAAGCGAACATCATGCTGCTGGCCGAAGCCGACAAGCCTGAACTGCTGCGCAGCGCCTTCGATATGGACTACTCGTGGCCGCTGATGCACACGCTGAATGACGTGATCATGGATGGAGAACCAGCGACCGCGATCCGTACAAACATCGAGCAGCAGAAGGAGCGCTTCCCGAAAGGCGCGCTGCACATGCGCATCAGCGACGACCACGACGAGCTGCGCGCGACGACCCGCTTTGGCTATCCCGGAAGCATCGCCGCCGCGGCGCTCATCTTCACGCTCGATGGCGCGCCGCTTATCTATAACGGCATGGAGGTTGGCGACTCTACGCAGTCGCGCGACCCTGCGCTCTTCGAGCCGCAGAAGATATTCTGGCAGGCGGCGACGTGGCATCCCGAGTATCCGAAGTTCTATGCGGCAATCGCCGGACTTCGCCGGACGCATCCCGCGCTGCAGCAGGGCGAGCTGATCTGGATCCACAACTCCAACGAGCAGCACGTCGTCACCTTCCTGCGCCGATCCGGAACGGACGAATTCCTGGTGGCCATCAATCTGTCGAACACGCCGTTTCGCGGAACCGTCGAAGCTCCGGCCGGAAGCTGGAAGGAAATCGAGCTGCCGATTGCGAAGCCTGAAACCGGGGCTCTCCCTTTCGTTTCCCTTGACGCATTCGGAGCGCGTATCTTCGAAACGCAGGTGCCTGGAGGCCAGCCATGAACCCATCCCAGACAGCGCCCGGCCTCGAAAGAGCAGAAGCTATTTCGCCCGAAGTGCAGACGAAGCGCACAAAGCATTTCCGCAAGCCCACCCGCAGCTTCTGGCAGATATGGAACATGAGCTTCGGGTTCTTCGGCATTCAGTTCGGATGGGGCCTGCAGATGGCCAACATGAGCGCCATCTATGAGTATCTTGGAGCCCGCGCCGACCAGATTCCCATCCTGTGGCTCGCCGCGCCGCTCACCGGGATGATCATTCAGCCGATCATCGGCCACGCGAGCGATCGCACATGGGGACGCCTCGGCCGCCGCCGGCCCTATTTCCTCGCCGGCGCGATCCTGGCCTCAACGATGCTGCTGCTCATGCCGAACAGCTCCGCGTTGTGGATGGCCGCATGCATGCTCTGGATTCTCGACGCCTCCATCAACGTGAGCATGGAGCCTTTCCGCGCCTTCGTTGCCGACATTCTTCCCGAAGGCCAGCGCACCAGCGGCTTCGCCATGCAGAGCTTGTTCATCGGCCTCGGAGCCGTTGTCGCATCCGCCCTTCCCTGGCTGCTGACCAACGTCTTCCATATGCACCAGTTCTCAGGAGACCCCCACGCCGTCCCGAGCACGGTGCGGCTTTCCTTCTATATAGGAGCCGCTGCTTTCATCGGCGCTGTTCTGTGGACCATCATCACCACGCCGGAATATCCGCCCGAAGACATGGAGGCGTTCAAGGCTCTCAAAGCGCAGAAGACCGGCCTCGCGGCGAATGTGAAGGAGATTTTTGCCGCCATCTCCGAGATGCCCGACACCATGCGCAAGCTGGGACCGGTGCAGTTGTTCACCTGGCTGGGGCTCTTCTGCATGTGGCTCTATTTTCCGGTCGCCGTTGCGCATAACGTCTTCGGTGCCGAAGACCCGAAGTCTCCGCTGTACGAAGCAGGAGTCGACTGGGGCGGAATCTGCTTTGCCCTTTATTCGGCCGTATGCTTCGCCTTCTCGTTCGCGCTGCCGGGCCTGGCCAGAAAGCTGGGCCGCAAGCACACGCACACGCTATGCCTCATCTGCGGCGCGCTCGGGCTCATGTCAGTCGCGGTCATCCACAACAAATACGTGCTGCTGCTCACGATGGTTGGAGTCGGCATCGCCTGGGCCAGTACGCTCTCGATGCCGTACGCTGTGCTGGCCGCATCGCTGCCGCCCGATCGCACCGGCGTCTATATGGGAATCTTCAACTTCTTCATCGTCACGCCGGAGATCCTAGCCTCTCTCTTCTTCGGATGGATCATGATCCATCTTCTGCATAACAACCGCATCTACGCCATCATCGCTGGAGGCGTCTTCATGCTGATCGCCGCCGCGTTGATGCAGCGCGTGAGGGATCCGCGCACGCTGAGCGTGCAGGACGTATAGAGAAGGAAGACAAGGGCAGCGTAAGTCGGCCGCCGTGAGAAAGGCCGGGCTGCTGGAGGAGCCCGGCCGTGCTCCTTTACTTAGCCACAGCCTCACTCGACTGCTCGTGAGCCCCATGGGAGTGCTCGTGAGCTTTTGTTGAATGCTCGTAGGCGATCCTCGAGTGCTCGTGGGCTTCCTCGTGATTGCCCTTTTCATGGTGCTCCGCTGCGGCGTGATGGGCCCTGGTGGCATGTTCGTGATGCTCGGCTGCTTTACGGTGCGCTTCGTGTGCCATACAGCTCCTCTTATTTGATGGATTTCCCAGGAATGGGTGCGATGTCATGCCGTGGCCGTCAAAGAACAGCATCAACCCGGAATTGGAGACGCCGCTACTTGTCGTGCAGAAGGTCCTGATTCACCTTGTAATTTCCCGGTCCCCCTGTCACGGCAATGGGAACCACCACGCCCGCATGCTTCTTCTTGAAAAATGGCGCCAGCGGTTTCAGCAGCAGCGATTTGAACCCCGTTGTCGCGTGCGAGATGTCGGACTCCATCTTCAGCTCGCCGAGCATGTGCACGTTGCCGTCCCGCAGATCGAACGTGCCCTTCAAATCCGCCGAGGCTCCCGGCATCGCAAACGTCAGCCGCTCAGTCGAGACCACTCCATCGCGAACATTTACCTGTCCCTCCAGGCTCGAGAGAACCGCGACCGCCGGATCTGTTTCGGCTTTAGCTGGATCATCCTTTGAGGGCTTGAGTCCCTGCGCTCGCTCGCTAAAAGCCGTCAGCGTGCTTTCCTTTGCAGGATCTGTCACACGATCATTAGGCAGAACGAAGCCTCCATCCATCGTCAGCCTCTGAAGAAACTTCGCTCCGTCGGACTGCGGCGCTAGATGTGCATGAGCCTTGAGCGCGACCGGGCCGGCAACCGGCGGCTCGATGTGAAGAAAGGGTCGCAGCAGGTCCTGCGCCCTCGCTTTCGTAGCCTTCAGGTCGAGATCCGCCGACTTCGGCATGTTCGCCGGCCCCGTTACTGTGCCAGCGGCCGTCACTATGCTCTTGCCGGTCTTCACCTCGATCTGGTGAAGGACCATGTTTCCGGTAAGGCCATTCAGCGTGCACTGTATCGATCCGTTTACCTGCGACGGCTGTCCGTCCTCGATCGCCAGATCACCCGTCGACGCCGTGGCAAACAACTCTATCGCCGCCAGGGCGCCGGAAAACCGGCCCTCCGATGTCAGCGTCCCGTGCAGCTCTCCAATCTGATCCAGACGCACGCCCGTAAACGTAAACTTGCCCGAAAGCCGCGTCTCTCCCAAATTCTTCGGAGTCACCGGCCCAAAGCTCCCGCTCGCATGGATTTGCCCCGCAGGCCACGCATTCTGCATATCAACCACGTAGGAAGCCGCCTGCCCTTCCTGCACATTGCGCATGACCAGATTGCGGATTGGATAGGTATAGCGGCCGCCATTCTTGCGCATCAGGTCGAGCACAGCGCTGTGAATGACCAGTTTCTCGACTGCCGTTTCCGGGCCTGTAAAGTCTCCGCTGCTGCCTGGTGGGAAGTCCTCCTGCATCGCCCGGCTGCCCACCGGCGGAATGACCACGTGCAGCCCCTTGATATCCACCAGCCGCACCCGCCTCCGGAACAGCAGCAGGTCAAGCCAGCTGCCCTGAACGATAAGGTCCTCCGTCGATCCCACTGGTGGAAGATCGGGCGCCGTGTTCCGGCGCAGTGTAAGTGCTTTGGCTACGAATCCCGGATGCGGGAAATAGGTCCGATGATACGCGCTGACTGTGATCCGGCTCGCCAACACCTGCTCAAGCAGGGGCCTCACGTTGCGATATCGATACGGCCAGTGCTGGTCAATGATGTAAATGCCGGCAACCAGAACAATCATCACGGGCACACACACAACCAGCCCCCGGAGGAGCCGCCTGCGGTGCCTCCTCACGAATGAGGGGGCCTCCGGGGTCGTCCATGTTTCTTTCACGAAGCTGCCCGCCTTTGCCCAAGACTTATCCCTTGGGATGCACCCGAAACGCTGCCAGTTATTTAAAAGCGTTACATCAGCGGCGAACCTGGGAAAGGGCGAGGCTGGTCGCCTGCACCGCGACCGCGATCACGATGCCCGTCAGGATCAGCCCCAGAAATGTGATCAGGATCGCAATTACCTTCGATTTCGCATGTGAGGGCCGCAAATCTCCGTATCCGAGCGTAGTTGCGGTAACAAACGACCAGTAGAGACTGTCCAGAGGTGACCAGGTTTCGATCCGGCCCACCCATTGCCCCAGAGCCATAATCGCCGCCAGCAGAGCGAACAGCAGTGGAAACATCATCCAGAGACTCCTGACGAAGTCCTTGACAAATACGATCGTCAGGCCTCTGGGCATCGTTCACCTTCTTTTTTCGCTGATTTCAGGTTCGCTGGCGGAGCTCTCGAAAGCAGCCTGATTATAGCCTCGGCTCCTGAAGATCGCCCCTGGCCGGCACGGTATGATCCTCGTCATGCCCCGCTCCGGGTCTGCGCTGATCTTGATCGCGATAATGGCTGTTCTCGCCCACGAAGCCGGCGCGCAGAAGTGCGGCTCAGATGCCCAAAGCACCATCGCCACCGACCGGCCTCAGAACACCGCGTCCAGCATCGTCGTCCCCTGCGGAAGTCTTCAGTTCGAGAACGGCTTTCTGGTTACCGGCAACGGAGGCCAGCAGACGACCGATTTTCCCGAAACATCCGTTCGCTTCGGTATTCTGCGCAAGACGGAACTGCGCCTCGCAGTGCCTGACTACTTCTATAACTACGACACGGGGTCGGGATTCACCAACGGATTCGGCGACATGAGCGTGGGCTTCAAACAGCAGCTCGGACCGACGCCTGGCAACTTCAACGTCTCACTCATCCCTTCGGTCAGCCTGCCAACCGGGGCCCATCTCATCTCGAGCCACGACTACGATCCGACGGTGCAGCTGCCGTGGTCGCGCGGGTTGCCCAGAAACTGGACAATCGCCGGCATGTTCTCTGTTGCATGGCCCACGCAGTCGGGCCGGCGCAATCGGACCGGACAGGCCAGCATGTACTTCGATCGCCAGCTCACGGCGCCATGGGATGCCTACGTCGAATACTCCGGCTCGTTTCCCGAGCGCGGAGGCCCGCAAAACGTCATCAATACAGGCATGGCATACAAGCTTTCGCCGCACCAGCAGCTCGATTTTCACGTGATCTTCGGGCTTTCGGCCGCGACTCCGGATTACCAGATCGGCTTGGGCTATTCCTTCCGCCTGCAGGTGATCCATGCGAAGTGAGTGAGCCGGGTCAACTTTATCCACAAAGAAAAGCCCGGAGATTTCGGTCTCCGGGCTTTTCTAAACAGGGTTGGGTTCTCGTTATCGAACCTCGTTGAGGGCGACAAGAACCTGATCCTTGTTGCTGTTTTGCACGCTCGCTTGCTGCTGCTGAACCTTCTTCTCCGCCTTGGAAACCGGAAGCGCCAGGTCCATATCGGCGTTCGAGCAGAGAATCTCACGCATGAAGTACTGATCACCGTACTTGTCGAAAACCAGTTTGCCGGTGTTCGACTGCTTCCCGTCGGCATAAGCGGTGGTCAAAATGGCGACCTTGCCTGAATCGCTCCGAATCACTAATTCGGTCGAACTGCGATCGTCCGCCGAACTGATCGTGTAAGTGCCGGCTGGAAGATGTGAGTTGCCTACTGCAAAATCGAATGGGACGGTTGCTTTCACGGCGTGTCCTTGCGCCACTGCGCTGCCGGCGGTGACGAGGGATGCCAGGGCGAAGACTGCGATAGCGGTAATCCGTTTCATGGCTGTTCTCCTCTCAAGACAACTCTCGTTTGAGAGCGTCCCGTCTTTGGACCCCTTTTGCAGTGGAGCCCGAACTGGAATTTGCCGGCCTGCTTCCGTAGGTTTTGGTCGCTGCCTGCTGTGCTCCTGATATGGCAAACCCCGTGCCAAACCTGCGCATCGGCTAAGAAGACTTCCCGCCGCGATTTCACTCCTGTGTTTGCAATCAGATACGAATCACGCTTGCAACCTCGATTGGACCTGCTCAGCGCCGCAGCTCGTTTTCGGTATCTCTTCGGATACCCGCGAGTAACCGTTTCGATCCTCTGGGCGTCGGTGAAACTGCTGCTTCCCCCGAACGACAACAGGATGCGGTTTCGCGCGCTGACCCGTGGAAACTCAACTGCCAGATCGGCCTCGGCTATTCCTTCCGCCTGCAAGTGATTCATGCGAAGTGAAACCGGCCGTTCTGTTGTGACCTGGGTCACAGCCTTGCGTGCCTGATTTTTCTTAGCATGCTCGCGACTCTTCAGCTCAGGCTGTTGCGCCTCCTTCTGATTGCAACGGGAGGGAGGGTCGATGCCAAACTTTCGCGATACCGGACACCTCTTTCGCTTCGCAGGGATTTTCGTCGCCGCCGTCCTGATATTTCTTGCCATACGCGGTTGGCTCGTGCCGCACACCTTCGGACAGTACGGGCACTATCGCGGAGCAGCTCTGACCGAGATCGCGGCGAAGCCGGTTCACTTCGCCGGCCACCAGACCTGCGAAACATGTCATTCAGATATAGCTGAGAAAAAGACTGCAGGTAAGCACGTTTCGGTTAACTGTGAAGCCTGTCACGGCCCGCTGGCTTCCCACGCCGACGATCCTTCCATTCAGCCTGCAAAGTTGAACACGGCGCAACTGTGCGGTCAGTGCCACGAAGCCAGCGCTGCAAAGCCAAAGGGCTTCCCGCAGGTCGAAACTGAGAGTCATGCGAACGGCGTTGCGTGCGAGACCTGCCATCAGGCGCACAGCCCGGCCATCGCGGCAGGAGGTGCGCAATGAATATCACACGGCGTCAGATGCTGATTCTGCTTCCGGCCGCGGCCGTCGCCTGGGAATCGATCCTGGCCGGCACTCCGGAATCGTCGCCGAATTACAACCTGAGCGAGCACTGGTGGGGCATGCTGATCGATATCCCGAAGTGCATTGGTTGTGGCAATTGCGTGCGTGCCTGCCAGGCCGAGAATGATGTGCCCGACGGATACTTTCGGACGTGGATCGAGCGGTATCACGTTACCGACTCGAATCTCGCAAACCCTGAGGTCATCTCGCCCGACGGCGGCAAGCACGGATTCCCCGTCGCGAAGGAAGACAAGGGCAAATACTTCTTCGTTCCGAAGATGTGCAACCACTGCGCCGAGTCGCCCTGCACGCAGGTATGCCCTGTCGGAGCGACCTTTATCAGCCCGGACGGGGTTGTCCTGGTCGACCAGAAGTATTGTCTGGGCTGTGCTTACTGCGTTCAGGCCTGCCCCTACGGGAGCCGGTACATTCATCCGCAGAAGCGGGTCGCAGACAAATGCACACTTTGCTACCACCGCATCACCAAGGGTCTTACAACGGCGTGCTGTGAGGCGTGCCCCACGGGTGCGCGGCAGCTTGTCGATCTCAAGAATCCCAACGATCCGATTCATGCATTCCTGAAAACGCATGCGGTGCAGGTGCTGAAGCCTCAGATGGCCACCGGCGCGAAGGCTTTCTACAACGAACTCGATGGCTCGGTGCGATGAGAGGTGTGCCATGCAGGGCGTCGACGGCTTCATGTATCCGAACGAAGTGCAGCTGCAATGGAGCGTGCTGATCGTTCTGTACCCCTTCGTGACAGGGCTCGTCGCCGGCGCGTTCATTCTTGCGTCCCTGGTGCGCATCTTCCACGTTGAAGCTGTGCGGCCGACCTACCGGCTGGCAATGCTGACGGCCCTGGCTTTCCTTCTGGTTGCGCCTCTGCCTCTGCAACTGCATCTAGGCCACCCCGAGCGCTCTTACGAGATGTACCTCACGCCTCATCGCACCTCGGCAATGGCCATGTTCGGCTTCATCTATCTCTGGTATCTCATGGCCGTTCTGGTGGCGGAAATCTGGCTCGACTATCGGCGTGACATCGTGGTCATGTCGCAATCAGTCACCGGCTGGAGGCGCTGGGCCTACTGCGTGATGACGCTGGGGTCAAGCAACATCAGCGCTCGCGCTCTTGAGATCGATGACCGCGTCGGATGGCTGATCACCCTCATCGGCATCCCGTCGGCGTTTCTTCTGCATGGATATGTCGGCTTCATCTTCGGATCCATCAAAGCAAATCCGTGGTGGTCGTCGCCCCTGATGCCGGTGGTGTTCATCTTTTCGGCTATGGTGTCCGGCATCGCTGCCGTGATGCTGCTCTACATGCTGGCGGCGGGTCTGCGCCGCCAGGCCATCGACGTGCGCTGCGTCGATACTGTAGCGCGCTACCTGCTCTACATCTTCATCATCGATTTCAGCCTCGAGATGCTCGACCTGGTACACCGTATTTACGAGGCGGATGAATCGTTTCGCAGCCTGGACTTCATGATCCACACCAAACTCTTCTTCTCACAGATAGTTCTGCAGATATTTGCCGGCACACTGGCTCCGATCGCACTGCTCGGGCTCACGCAGGTGGTGAAGTTGCCGGACCTTGCCCGCAAGAGAATCTACGCAATTGCAGGATGCCTCACCCTGATTGGCATTTTCGCCATGCGGTGGAATGTCGTGATTGGCGGGCAGCTGTTTTCGAAGAGCTTCCTCGGATACACGACCTACAAGATGGGTCTCATCACGCGCGAAGGATTGCTCATGACGGTGCTGCTCAGTCTACTTCCGTTGTTCTTCCTGTGGGTGCTGGTGAAGCTCCTGCCTCCGTGGTACGAGAAGCAGGATACTCTCACGGTTGTCGGCTGAACTTCGTCTTGAGCAATGGCTTGAGCAGTTCATAATCAACACATGGCTTCGACCGAACAGGCGGGTTCGCGTCAGGTCCCGTCCGATCCGCTGCGAAATTATCGCGGACGCCTCGCGCCCTCGCCAACGGGACTGCTGCATCTCGGTCACGCCAGCACGTTCTTCGAAGCCGACGCCCGGGCACGCGAGGCCAGGGGAACGCTGGTACTTCGCAGCGACGATCTGGATGCGCAGCGCTCGCGGCCGGAGTTCTATCACGCGATGCTCGAAGACCTCGCCTGGCTCGGTATTTACTGGCAGGAGGGCCCCGACGTTGGCGGGCCGTTCGCTCCGTATTCCGAGAGCGAGCGCCGCGATCACTATCTCGCCGCATGGCGCAGGCTCCTCGACAGCGGATTCATCTATCCCTGCCGATGCTCGCGGAAAGACCTCGCACAGGCTGTAAGCGCTCCACAGGACAACGACGATGAGCCGCGTTACCCCGGCACATGCCGTCCATCCGGCCCGGTTCCGCGTAACTTCGCCTCTCCCGCCGGGATCAACTGGCGCTTCCGCGTTCCTGACGGCGAGCCCGTAGCGTTCGAAGACGGCTACTTCGGCGCGCAGAAGTTCATTGCCGGAACCGATTTCGGAGACTTCCTCATCTGGCGTCGTGACGACGTGCCCGCCTACCAGCTCGCCTGCGTGGTCGACGATGCAGGAATGCGCATCACGGAAGTGGTCCGCGGCGCCGACTTGCTTCGTTCGACGGCCCGTCAGATCCTGCTCTATCGCGCGCTCGGAGTCGAGCCGCCCGCCTGGTATCACTGTCCACTGATCGTCGACGACAACGGCCAGCGGTTAGCCAAGCGACACGACGCGCTCGCCATCCGCGCCCTTCGCGAGCAAGGCAAAACTCCCGAGGAGGTGCGACGGATGGCCGAAGCATTAAGGCCGGCCAATGCCCTGCGAGGAGCGATTCCCTAGCGCCGCCCTATAATCTACGGAATCCGCACTGCTCGCAGGGGAGCGATGAGAGAAATTCTGGAGCGACAGATCGATCAGGCGCTTGGCCGCCGGCCCGCCGACCTGGTCGTGCGCAACGCGCGCATCCTCAATGTAGTCACCGGCGAGATCCAGACCGGCGATATTGCGGTCTGCGGAAGCACTATCGTCGGCACGCTCGACAGTTATCGCGGTGTCGACGAGATCGACGCCCAGGGTCGTTTCGCGGTTCCGGGATTCATCGACAGCCATGTGCACTGCGAGAGCACGCTTGTCACGCCCGGCGAGTTCGACCGCTGCGTGCTGCCGCACGGAGTCACCACGGCGGTCTGCGATCCGCACGAGATCTGCAACGTGCTGGGCCTTACCGGACTTCAATACTTCCTTGACTCCGCCCTGAACACCGCCATCGACCTGCGCGTCCAGCTTTCTTCCTGCGTGCCGGCTACGGACCTCGAGACTTCCGGCGCACGGCTTACGGCGGCCGATCTAATCCCCCATGCCGATCATCCGCAGGTCATTGGACTCGCCGAGTTCATGAACGTGCCCGGCGTGCTGAACAAGGACCCCGAGTGCATGGAAAAGCTCGCGGCATTCCATGGCCGGCACATCGACGGGCACGCCCCGCTGGTCTCCGGTCACGCTCTGAATGCCTATCTCTCCTGCGGCATTCGCAACTGCCACGAGACGACGAACCTCGCCGAAGGCCGCGAGAAGCTCTCCAAGGGGATGCAGGTGCTCATCCGCGAGGGTTCTGTGTCGAAGGATCTTGCTGCGCTTGCTCCCTTTATCACCGAGTTTGCCTCGCCGTTTCTTGGACTTTGCACCGACGACCGGAACCCCCTGGACATCCACGAAGAAGGCCATCTGGACTACATGATCCGCCGCGTCATCGCGCTCGGCGCGCCTGTCGCTGCCGTCTACCGCGCCGCAAGCTGGTCCGCCGCGCGCGGCTTTGGATTAACCGACCGCGGGCTCATCGCGCCCGGCTATCTCGCCGACTTCCTGTTGCTCGACGATCTCGCGAGCTGCGCAATTCACTCTGTTTTCCGCCGCGGACGCAAGGTCACCGCCGAGACCTTCGCGAATCGCATTATGCCGGAACCGCCCGGCGGTAACACGATCAAGATGGGCCTCGCTACCTCGGACAGTTTCGCAGTCCGTGCCTCTGGACCATCGACGCCGGTCATCGGCATCATCCCCGGCAAAATTCTCACCGAGCGATTGCATGCCGACCTGCCCTATCGCGATGGGCAGCGCCACGCTGACCCAGAGCGCGATCTGCTGAAGCTGTGCGTGCTCGAGCGGCACGGCCGCAACGGCAATATCGGCCGCGGATTCGTCAGGGGCTTTGGCCTCCGCCAGGGCGCGCTGGCTTCCTCGGTCGGCCACGACAGCCATAATGTTTGCGTCGTCGGTGCGAGCGACAGCGATATGGCCGTCGCCGTCAACCGCCTGCGTGAACTCGGGGGAGGGTTCGTCGCCGTCGAAAACGGCCGCGTCCGCGCCGAACTCGCCCTGCCATTTGCCGGACTCATGAGTCTGCAGCCATTCGAGACGGTACGCGCGAATCTTTACGCCCTTCGCACTGCCGTCCGGGAGATGGGCTGCACGTTATCGGAGCCATTCCTGCACCTGGCTTTCCTGCCGCTCCCGGTGATTCCCCACCTGAAGATCACCGACTTCGGCCTGGTGGATGTCGACCGGTTCGAATTGGTCCGCTCCTGATCGGGCGCGAGGCGGCCTGAACGTCGCTCATCGTGCAGCTCGCATGATATCCTGAGCCCGAGGGCGAGCCATGCGCACTTCTGCGACAACACTGCATCGCGACTCCGGCCGCAAGCGCTGGAACCGGGCATTCGCTCGCGCCATGGCTCCCCGCCGGCATCTGCGCGTGCTTCCTACCTGCACGCGACCTAGCCTCTTCGGCAGCGACTAGGGGACTGCGCGTCCCGCGATCCCCGCCTTCGGCGGACTCCGCGTGCAGCCATGCGCACCCTTCGCCGCTCGAATCCATATCTAACTCAATAGAGACCGCCGGCGAACCACACGAAAACCCAAGGCGAACCAGCCTTCAGGAGAGAACGATGACAGAGAAATCCGAAGTCTATGTCCAGAAAGGGGCCCAGCACGGACCAAAACTGGTCACGCCGCTGCCGGGGCCCAATGCCCGCCGGATCGTCGAAGCCGACGACCGCCTCATATCGCCCAGCTACACGCGCTCCTATCCCATGGTCGCCAAGCGCGGCCGCGGTGTTCGCGTAGAGGACGTCGACGGCAACGAATTTCTCGATTTTGCCGCGGGCATCGCCGTCACTTCGACCGGCCATTGTCATCCCGAGGTTGTCAAGGCCATTCAGGAGCAGGCCGCGGAGCTGATCCACATGTCCGGGACGGACTTCTACTATGAGGCGCTGGTGACCCTCGCTGAGCGGCTTTCGGCCGTCGCGCCCATGCCCGGGCCGCATCGCTTCTATTACGGCAACTCCGGGGCCGAGGCCATCGAGTGCGCTCTCAAGATCGCCCGCTACCACACGGGACGCCAGAACGTCATTGCCTTCTTCGGAGCTTTCCACGGGCGTACCATGGGAGCCCTTTCGCTCACCGCGTCGAAGCCGCAGCAGCGCCGCCGGTTTGCACCGCTCCTGCCCGGCGTGACGCACGTCCGATATCCCTATACCTATCGCGGATGCAGCGGTGGCCCGGAGCAGGAAGAAGCCTTCGCCCTTGGCTGCGCGCGCTACATCGAGGACAAGCTCTTCAAGACGACGCTGCCTCCCGAGGAAGTCGCCGCGATCTTTGTCGAGCCGATCCAGGGCGAGGGTGGATACGTAGTTGCGCCCACGATCTTCATGCAGGAGCTGCGGCGCATCTGCGACAAGTTCGGCATTCTTCTCGTCGCGGATGAGGTGCAGTCCGGGGCGGGCCGTACGGGCAAGTGGTGGGCCATCGAGCACACGGGCGTCGAGCCGGATATCGTCTGCATGGCGAAGGGCATCGCTTCGGGCATGCCGCTCGGCATCTGCATGACGCGCGCCGAAATCATGGACTGGAAGCCGGGCTCGCACGCGTCGACATTCGGCGGCAACCCCGTGGCCATTGCCGCGGCGTTGGCCACCATGGACGTCCTCGAACGCGAAGGCATTGCGAACGCGGCGAAGATCGGTGAGCTGATGTTCGACCGGCTGCGCAGCTGGCCTGAGCGCTTCGACATTGTGGGCGAGGTTCGCGGGCGCGGCCTGATGATCGGCATCGAGATCGTGAAGGATCAGGACTCGCGCGAGCCCGCCGGCACATGGCGTGACCGCATCGTCGACCTGGCCTTCGAGCGCGGCCTGTTGATTCTCGGCTGCGGCGAGACATCCATCCGCCTGGCTCCTCCGCTGATCGTCAATCAGCATGAAGCCGCCGTCGCGCTGGACATTCTCGAGGAGTGCATCTTGCTGGTCGGGCAAGAGCAGGCAAAATCGCTGGCGGGAACGGCTGTTTAGTCAGCAAAATCTCGGGGCGGCAGATCCTCTCTGCTGCCCTTTTCTTTTGCCGCTCTACTTGGAGAGCCTTCCAACTCTACGCGGGTTCTTGAATCGCTGGCGTGATTGGATTCAGGCACAAACGCCGCATATCATAGTGAGAACCCACGCATGCAAACAGAATTCGTGTCCATTGAGCAATTCTTCCTCGGCTGCCTTGCTCACGCGTCCTATCTTGTCAGCTCAAACGGAATCGCCGCCGTCATCGATCCCCAGCGCGATGTGGACATCTACATCGACACCGCGCGCGAGAAGGGCATGAAGATCGAGCACATCATCGAGACTCATCTGCATGCGGATTTCGTCTCCGGGCACCGCGAGCTTGCCGAACGCACCGGCGCGCGCATTTATATGGGAGCCGCTGCCGGCGCGACTTTCCCACATGTTCCCGTCAAAGACGGCGATCGGCTCGAGTTCGGGAACTGCCGATTCGATTTCCTCGAGACTCCGGGACACACTGTCGAGAGCATCTGCGCTATGTTGACCGATCTCACCCAGCCATCCAGACCGCGCGCCGTCTTCACCGGCGACACGCTGTTTGTCGGCGACGTCGGCCGGCCAGATTTGTCCGCCGAGCACACGCCGCAGGGGCTCGCAGCGCTGCTTTACAAGAGCCTGCACGGGAAGCTGCTCAAGCTTCCCGATGAGACGGAGATTTTTCCGGCGCACGGCGCAGGCTCACTGTGCGGTCGCCAGATGGGCAGCGAGCGCTCGTCTACCATCGGCAAGGAGCGCCGCTTCAACTACGCACTGCAGGCACGTACCCCAGAGGAGTTCGTCCACCTGCTCACCGACAGCCTTCCGCCCCGGCCGGAATACTTCGGCCGCGACGCGGAGATGAACCGTCACGGGGCCTCAGCGATCGCTCAGCTTCCCCCGCCCGCTCCGCTTAAGGCAGCGGCAGTGTTGCGCCGGCAGTCCGAGGGCGCAATTATTCTCGACACACGCCCGTCGGTGCAGTTTGCGGTTGCTTATGTTCCCGGCTCGCTGCACATCGGCCTCTCCGGCCAATACGCTTCCTGGGCCGCGCGCATTCTCGGCCTCGATAAGCACATCATTCTCGTCTGCGAAGACCCGGATCATTTGAGCGAATCGCAGTTACGGCTGGCGCGCGTCGGCATCGAACACGTCGACGGATACCTCGAAAACGGAATCGCTGGCTGGATGGAAGCCGGATTGGAGCTCGAATACATCCCCGGATTAGAGCTCGATTACATCCCGCAGATTTCCCCTGCAGAGTTTGACGAGGTCCTCGAGAGCGAAAAGGGCAAGGTCGCCATTCTCGATGTCCGCGAGCCGGGCGAGGTCGAAGCAGGAGCGATTGAGAATTCTATCCGTATCCCGCTCGAACAGTTGTCGGCGCGAACCGGCGAACTTGATTCTGACAGACTTATCGTCGTCCACTGCAAGGGCGGATACCGCAGCTCTATCGCCACCAGCATCCTGAGGCGCGCTGGCTTGCGCGACATCGCCGACCTGACGGGCGGCTTCGACGCGTGGCAGAACTCCAGAACCAGGGTTCCACGCTGAGCCGCTGCCCTGCTTTCCATGGCCGTTTGCTATCCCGGCACATTTCCCCGCTGCAGAACGGTTGTAGTGGAAACCCCGCACCAGCGGTGGTAATTTTGTGCGCAAGCCGCAAGCGCGGCGCGGATTGCCTTTCCGCCGGAGCATAACGGCTCGGCCCTCTGGTTTCGCACCGCGACAGTGCCGTATCTCAAAGGGATGGCATGGCTCTGAATCGCCAGCTATCGGTGTTCGTCTCCTCCACCTCGGAGGATCTGCATTCCTATCGGCAGGTAGCGCAGCAGGTCATCCTTGCGCGCGGCTGGTTCCCCATCATGAACGAGTATTGGGGCGCCATGTCGAATCCGGTGGTCGAAGCATGCTGCAAAAAAATGGAGAAGGCCGACCTGGTGCTCCTCCTCATGGCCTTCCGCCAAGGTTACGTCCCCACGGTGGATCAGGGCGGCAACGGAGCCGATTCCATCACGGCGCTCGAAATCGAATACGCGCGCAGGAACAACATTCCTGTGCTCGGTCTGCTTGCCAACAAGAACACCTGGCCCGGCGACCTTTACGAAGACAGCCAAACCGCACGCGAGTGGGTCAAGCAGTTCCGCGGAAACCTCAATCTGCCCGCGGAGTTCTTCGATCCCGAGCAGCCCAATCCCGCCGCCAAGGAGACCGATCAGCTTCCGCAGTTTCGCTCCAAAGTAGGAGCCGTGCTGCTCAACTTTCAGCAGGAGCTGATCGCCCGGGAGGAGGCAAAGGCTGCAGCCGCAGCCGAGGGGCCGGATTTCTTCAGCCGCGCCTGCGCCGGGGTAGTCGAGGGTACCATCATCCCGTTCATGGGATCGGGCGTCTACGGCAACGGAGGCCTCAGCGCGCGTGAGCTGTCGAAGGCCCTTGGCGTGGATGCCAGCCAGGACGAGTCCTGCCTCGCGACCGCAGCTGAATACATGGAGCGCCACCTGGATTCGCGGTTCGATTTCCTCGGAAAGCTGCACCGCATCATCGAGGAGCGCATGGCCGAACTGAAGACTCCGCCGCTCATTTACCAGCTTCTGCTGGAAGCGGCGCGTCCGCCCCTGATCGTCTCCTCCACCTGCGATCTGGTGCTCGAGCAATACCTGGAAAAACAAGGCAAGCAATACACCCTCGTCTGCCATATCGTGCGCTCGTTCCGGAACGAGAACGACGGAAAGCTGCTTGTC
Organism: Silvibacterium sp.; assembly: GCA_019234945.1. Taxonomy (GTDB): domain Bacteria; phylum Acidobacteriota; class Terriglobia; order Terriglobales; family Acidobacteriaceae; genus Silvibacterium. Next base: position 728 of record JAFAKX010000136.1, on the reverse strand, counting down.
TTTGACGGAGAGAAGCACGAGATCACGGTGGCCGACAAGGTTCGCCTCGACCCGAACAAGTACATCATCTACAAGCCGCTCGGCTCGCCTCTTCTTCACGACCGGCTTGATCCAGACCTCGAGATCGACACCGTCGTCATGACCGAGAGCGATCACCTGGTCCTGCTTGGGCGGCTCGAGCACGAGATGACGCAGATTCCTACGGCCCTGTGCCGCCACCTGCAGCGCCGGCCATTGCTGTTCGCCGGCTACGGCCTCGATGTGTGGCATTACCGGCTCGTTATGCAGGTCTTCCAGCTCGTGCAGGCGCAGGGATCGCGCCCGACGCCGATCGTTGTAAGGCAGCCAGCTTCTTCTATGGAAGAGATGGTCTGGCACAGGCTGGGCGCCGACATACTGCGCGTCTCGCCCGACGAGTTTGCGCAGCGCGTGCTCGCGAGTCTCTCCCCCGGAAAGAACGGTGCTTCCCGTGCTGGCTAGCAGTCTCGAAATCGACTCAGCAATCGCTCACCTCAGGGCGCCCTACGTCGGGCTGCGTCCCTGCGAGCGGACCGAGAAGGCCATCTTCTTCGGGCGCGAGCTCGACGCCAATTACCTCAAGGACAAGATCTTCTCGGCAAGGCTCACGCTGCTTTACGCCCCATCGGGTGTCGGCAAGTCCTCGATCCTGCGAACGCTGGTGACGCCGGCGCTCGAAGAGCAGCACGCCTGGGTCAGATACTTCGATA
>JAFAKX010000071.1 GCA_019234945.1 Silvibacterium sp. | reverse complement strand
GGCTTTAGCCAGGCGCGCCGATTCGACGGCGCACTCGCCGGTATGCTTGCCGCCGAAGGCTCCGCCGAAATCGGGGATGATGACGCGCACGCTTTGGTCGGAGAGGTGAAAGGCGCGGGCAAGCTCCTTCTGCACACCGAAGGGGCTCTGCGACGCCGTCCAGACGGTGAGGCGGCCGTCCTTCCATTCGGCCACGGCGGCGCGCGGCTCAAGCGGCCCGTGCTGGATGTAGGGCACATAGTAGGTACGGCGGAGGGATTTCGCTCCGGCGAGCAAGTCTGCGAAGGGATTGGCAGGGACGCCTCCTTCGGCATTCTGTCTGAGATACTCGACCAGGTCTTTGCTGGACGGCTTGGGACCCGGTACGTTTTCCCACTTCGCAGCTGAGGCCAGCGCCTGCAATGCTTTCGCGGCGAGAGAACTGTTGCTCGCCGCGACGCCAACGAATTGGTCGTCCTGCACGACAATGACGTCTTTCATCGCTTTTGCAGAAGTGAGGTCGATAGATATGAGCTTCGCGTTATAGGAGGGCGGGCGAAGCACTTTACCGTAAAGCATTTCCGACCGGGTGATATCCGACGGATACTGATGCGTCCCAGTGACGATGGCCCGCGCATTGGGCCGATGCACGGGCGTGCCGAGAACTTTCCACTCTTTCACCGGGGTGAGTTCGATGCCGGAAGGGATTGCCTGCTGGAATTGTTTTGCGGCATCGTCGCTTCGGGCGAGGTCGGCGTAGGAGAGCGCGCTAGTGGCGTTGGCGTGAATGACACGGCCATCGCGCACCGCGAGCGAAGCGGGTTCGAGCGACCATTGGGAGCAGGCAAAGCCGATCAGCAGGTTTCGCGCCGCAGCGGCTCCCTGGCGGACGGCTGGGACGGTCCGGGGAGTGGTGCCGCTGCCGACGGTCATGCCGTCGTCGGGAACAAGGCTGGTGTCTGCGAGGATGAGCTGGATCTTTTCGACAGGCACGCGAAGCTCTTCGGCGGCGGCCTGCGTGATCTCGGCGCGGGCTCCCTGGCCGCCCTCGACCTTGCCGCACATGACGGTGATGGTGCCGTCGGTTCCCAGGTGAATGCGGGCAGCGAGATTGGGCGCGCCGGCGCCAAGGAACCCTCCATGGCTGCGCTGACCGCTCTCCTGAGCGCTGCCGCGCAAGTGGGAGACGGCGAACATGAGGCCGCCGCCGAGCAGCTTGGTGAACGATCGGCGCGTGATCCCGAAATCGTAAGGGTGGGTCTCGGTGGGCTGGCTGAGTTCGAGAGTGTCGTTTTCCGCCTTCATGCCCGCCTCTTTTCGATTTGCGTGAGGTCGACGACGCGGCGGACTGCGGCGCGGTATTTCACGTAACTGCCGCAGCGACAAATGTGGTGGTCGAGTTCGGCGAAAATGTCATGCTCGGTGGCGTGCGGATTCCGGCGTGTGACGCCGATAACTCCCATGATCATGCCTGCGGTACAGTATCCGCACTGGAAGGCGCCTTCGGTGAGAAACGCTTCCTGCACAGGATGCAGGTGGCCATTGCGCTCGAGTCCTTCAATGGTGAGCACTGTCTGGCCGTTGACCGCGCTGACGGGCGCAAGACAGGAGGGCGTCGGCTCGCCGTTGATCAGCACAGTACATGCGCGGCATGCGCCTTCTCCGCAGCCGAATTTCGTGCCGGTGAGGTGCAGGTCTTCACGCAGCACTTCGAGCAGCGACCGATCGGGATCGGTGACGATGGCCTGAGGCTTTCCGTTCAACGTGAAGCCGATGGGGGCATCCATAGATAGGGCAGGAAGGCGATCTCAGATTACGATGAACCCTCGGGTGCAGGAGAGTCAAACCTTTACGCGCGGCTCTCAACATGGCCCTAGTACAATCTCGAACATGAAGCTAGGCGAACTGGCGCTCGCCCTCGGAGCTGAGATTCACGGCGACGGCGACGCCAAAATTACCGGCGTTGCCGGAATCGAGGAAGCCGGGCCGGAGGATGTAACCTTCGTGGCGAACCCGCGCTACTCCGCGCTGGCGCGTACAACGAACGCAGGAGCCGTGCTGGTTACGCCGGATTTCCCCGAAATTGCGACGCCGACGCTGCGCACGTCGAATCCATACCTAGCGTTCGCCAAGGCGGTCCAGATTTTTTATCGGGAGCCCGCGTATGCGCCGGGGATCCATCCCACGGCGGCGATTCATCCGACGGCGAAGATAGGGAAGGATGCACATATCGGGGCCTTCGTTGTTGTCAGTGAAGGTGTGACGATCGGAGATCATGCCACCCTGCTGCCGCATGTGGTGGTCTACCCCCACGCGACTATCGGGCACCACTTCTACGCCCACGCACACTCGGTCGTTCGGGAGCATTGCCGGTTGGGCGATCACGTCGTGCTGCAGAACGGCGTGATCGTTGGCTGCGACGGGTTCGGGTTCGCAAAGGACGACGAGGGGATCTGGCACAAGATCGTGCAGTCGGGGCCGGCGATTGTAGGAGACAACGTAGAGATCCAGGCCAACTCGACGATCGACCGCGCAAGCGTCGGAGAAACCCGGATCGGCTCCGGCGTGAAGATCGATAACCTGGTGCAGGTGGGCCACGGGTCGAAGGTAGGGGCCAATACCCTGCTCTGCGCGCAGGTGGGACTGGCTGGCTCGTCGGAGATTGGGAAGGATGCGATTCTTGCCGGGCAGGCCGGCGTGGCGGGGCACTGCAAGCTCGGCGACGGCGTGATCATGACGGCGCAGTCAGGTGTGTCGCACGACGTGCCGGCGGGTAAGGTCATCAGCGGCTCGCCAGCGTTCGAGAACAAGCAGTGGCTCAAAGCGACGGCGATTTTCAATCGGCTCCCGGATATCATCCGTCAACTGCACCGGAAGGAGAGATCGGAGCAGACGTAGGCCTAAAATTTTCAATAGGGCGAACAGATCGCTTCCTTCTGGCATCCAAGCAAATTTATGCGAAACGAGACAGAGAACGACGCGCACAACGGATCATTGCAGGTAGTTGCCGAGCCGATTCGGGTGCTTCTGCTAGACGACCAGCCGGACAATCTTCTGCTTCGGTCGACGATTCTTCGTAAGCACGGTTACCTGGCGGAAACCGCTTCGTCGATCGAGGAGGCGCAGAACCTTCTTGATCAGATCGACATCGCCGTGCTCGATTATCACCTTGGGGCCGGACAGTTCGGCACAGAGGTTGCGGCGCAATTGCGCGAACGGCGTCCGGAGGTTCCGATCATTATTTTATCGGCCACCCTGGAGCACCGCTTCGGCGGTGTGGAAGACATGCACCTGCTGAAGGGCTACAGTTCGGTCGATGACCTGGTGAACGCGCTTCGCTCATTCGAGGCAAAGCTGCGCGGCAAGCCCGTGGTGGTAGATGCGCGGGATTTCTTCTACTCACGGATCAACATGGCCATGGGAGAGGACGTGGTGGTGGAGATCCTCGACAGTGAGGGCAACTGGCAGTATGTGAACGAAGCCTGCGCCCGGCTGCTCGATCGCCCGCGCGACTGGTTTCCGGGGCGGAACATGTTCGAGGAACTGCCTGAGCTTGAGCGCGACTGGCGCGAGATACTTCACACCGTGGCCACGACGCGCGAGACGTATCTCGACCGCACCTACCGCGGCTTGCTGAACCTGCCGACCAAGGGCGAAGGATGGGTATGGAATGTGCTCGCCTTCCCTATCACGCTGCACACGCGAAACACCGGAGTGGTGCTGTCGGCGCGAATTCTCGAACGAAAAACGGTACTGTGAGCGCACGTAAGGGCGGGAAACAGGTCAGACCATGGGCGGCGGTTCTTTGCGGTGTGGTCTGCCTGGGCGCGGCGGCGTGTCGCTCAGCCTTTATTGAAACTACGGTCCAGAATGACGGGACTACCCCGGTCCATCTCATCGAAGTGGATTACCCAAGCGCCAGCTTTGGCATGCAAACGCTGGATGCCCACGCCTCGTATCACTATCACTTCAAAGTCCAGGGCTCAGGGGCGGTGACCATCACCTTCCTGGACAATGCTGGCAAGCCGCATACCGCGACGGGACCTACCCTTACCCAAGGACAACAGGGGAACCTGAAAATCACGATCGACCCGTCGGCCAGCGTGAGTTGGGGCGGGGGCTTGTCCTCCGGCGGGCGTTGAATTCGATGGCAGCAAAAACGCCGCCATTGATTCTGTGGCCAGCGCTTGTCTTTCGGTGCTAGCATGCAAGCCAAAAGCGCGTAAGTTCATCGCGCACGGATTCGGCACGTTCCAATTCAGGTCGTTCTTCTGCTCAAACCTCTATTGAGCCGATTGTCATTGCTGGGAGTGAAGGAGGCCGAAATGCGTATTCCCCATGGAACGATTGCCGCCCTGGCTGCATTAGCGCTAATGACGACAGCGCTCTCCGCGCAGCAGACTGATTCGCAGGCGTCGAGCAACGAGACAGCCGCGCAGGCCGCGACGGCGCAACAGGATGCAGTTCCGGTCCACGCCAACTCGAAGGTTCGGATTGTGCGCCTGAGTGAAGTGAAGGGCGAGGTGCAGCTGGACCGGAACACGGGCCAGGGCTTCGAAGAGGCGATCGCTAACATTCCGATCATCGAGAACGCCCGCCTGCAGACCGTGACAGGCGCTGCGGAGGTGGAATTCGAGGACAACAGCACGCTGCGGGTCGGACCGGATTCTCTGGTGCAGTTTCCGCAGCTCGAGATGACCCCCGCAGGCGTGAAGATTTCGACGATTGCCGTACAGCGGGGCATGGTCTATGCGAGCCTGCTCAACTCCAAAGACGAAGTCACGCTCGCCTTTGCGCAGCAGAAGGTGCATCTCCAACCGTCGAGCCACATCCGGCTGCAGGTTGAGCCCAACGAGGCGAGACTGGCGGTCTTCGAGGGAGACGCCAAGGTCGAAGGTCCGGCGGGAACGACCGAGGCCGGCAAGAAGAAGATGCTGGTGTTCAACCTGGCCGATGCGAATGCCCCGGTTGTTGCGAAGAATGTGTCGGCGGATGCGTTCGACACCTGGGACCATGACTCGGCCGATTATCACAAGCGCTATGCGGCCCACGCCGCCATGGCCAGCTCGCCTTATAGCTATGGAATAAGCGACCTGATGTACTACGGGTCGTTTGTCAATGCAGGCTCATGCGGGATGATGTGGCAGCCCTACTTCGTGAGCACGGGATGGGATCCGTTTGCGAACGGGATGTGGCAATACTACCCGGGCGCGGGGTACTCGTGGGTATCTCCGTATCCGTGGGGCTGGACGCCCTACCACTATGGCAGTTGGGTTTCCTGCCCTGGCATGGGCTGGGGATGGCAGCCGGGAGGGTCATGGTATGGGCTGGGCAACCAACCAGTGGCCGTCGGAGGCGGCGGCCAGCCCGTGCAACCGGTCAGGCCGCCGTTGAACGCGCCCGTTGGACGCTCGTTCGTGGTGGTCAATTCCAAGCCGCTGAACCCATCGACATACGGATCGAGCGACAGCTTCGTGTTCCGCAGGGATTCAGCGGGGTTTGGAGTTCCGCGCGGCAACCTTGGAAAGCTTGACGGCTTCTCGAGAGATGCGGTGCATCATGGCTCCTCGAGCGTTCCTGTTTACGCCATCTACCCTGCGGGTGGCCTGTCCGGGAACCGGGCAGCACAGGTGGGGCTGACACAATCAACACATGCCGGCATCGCCCCGGCCTATCAGTCAGGAATTGCGCAGCAGGGCTCGATGGGGCGGCCGGGCTCGGGAGGACAGCAGGGTTATTCGCACCCAGCGGCAGGTACTGGAACGTCAGATGTGCGCGTTGCAGCCCCGGCAGGCGGTTCGGTCTCTTCGTCGGGCGGAGGCAAACCGCGGTAGAGTCCTCAGCGGCCTGTTCCAGGCTACTTACAATAGCTCGAGATTCAGCATGGCCGTCTGGCACGCTTAAAGCTTGTGTCGGACGGCCTGTTTAACTGCATCCAGCGAAATGGCGTCTTCGAGACCACTTACATCGCCCTTGATTTCTCCCGTGCG
>JAFAKX010000211.1 GCA_019234945.1 Silvibacterium sp. | reverse complement strand
TTTCTTACATCGGAGCGGCAGGTAAGAGATCTGAAGTTCAGCATCGTGGCCGGCGTGTCTCAGGATTATCTAGCAACTTCGATGCGATCCGACCGCAATCGATCAGATCGACGCATCGACACTGCGGGACCCGCCGGAGCATTTGTCGCATCGCACTCAATTGTTTTGGATCACTCGGTCGCTGAGACCGTCGACTGCCTGCAGCGAGGGGTCGTAACCCCTGTGCAGTTAGGGTTGAGGTCTGTTCTGTAGCTCCACAGGTTTGCCGTGGGGCGTGTGCCTGTAGGCGTCGGCCCAAGCCTCTTTGCGGGCAAGCATCGCCACGGGATCAGAGAGTCCTTTCGTCGTCACTAATCGCTCTAGTGCTGCGAGCCAGTATTCATAATAATGCGAGCCATCGTCGTGCTCGCCACGGCTGGCCGCCACTTTCAATTCATCGGCAAGCGCTGTTGACCACTCTTTCCAAGTGAAGTGTCCCTGCTCCGAGAGGTTCACCGCGAGTGCGAAGGCCTGCGCCTGCCAAGGCTCAGCGAATACCGGTCCACTTTCGTCGCGAGGAAGCCTCGGCAGCGCGGCGAGGTTCTCAGGTCTTTGCATAGAATTACGCTGGCTCAAGGTAGTCCTCCCACATGTCTACATACACAGAATCTTTCTCACCGGCCTGCCCACCCCACAACTCGCGCGCAGCAAAGCACACCGAATAAACGTGCTGCGGCTTCTCGCCGAGGAAATGGGCGTTGGTGTCTGGAAAAACAAAAACACCATGGTCGCGGTCAATCGTCCCGGGTTTTCCGCGTGCGTACCGCGGCAACCGTGTGTGCCCCACTGGATTTATGTTCCGGGCGCGCACTCGCTGACCCGCCTGAAACCTTGCAGCCACGTCAACGTTCCGGTTCGCAGGCCCGCCCTTTGTAACTCGAGCCACGGCCTTGTCCACAGTCATCGCCGGAACCGCTTTCATCGATCCCGCAGAAGGCACTCCACTCTCGATTTCGGCACGCGTCGTTAGTGCACCCTGCACCATCAGCTCGACCAGCCCTGCCACCCATTTCTCGTAGTAGCTCATGCGCAGATATTCTGCTGGCGGAATTAGCTCCCGAGAATGACGCGAAGCGTCCAGATTCCACTTCCGCCATGCTCCCATTGCCAGATTCATCGCGAAGATGCGCCCTTCCCATTCATGGTGAAATACCGGCTCGTTATCTTCCTCTACGATCGGACCCATGCCGTGCATACCGCCCATGTCATGTACGCCGTTCATGCCGCACTCCCCGCCTTGGACACGGAAACCTTCGCCACGCCTACCATCGCATCGCGTGACACCAGTGCCGCGAGCGCTTCCTCGCTCATCCCGTCCGTCCCTGTCGGCCTCTCCGGAAGCACCAGGTAGCGCAGCTCCGCGGTGCTATCCCACACCCGCACTTCAACTTCTTCCGGCAGTTCGAGTCCGAACTCGCGTAGCACGCCGCGCGGATCAATGACTGCACGCGAGCGGTATGGAGCTGACTTGTACCACACCGGTGGGAGCCCCAGCACCGGCCACGGGTAGCAAGAGCATAGCGTGCAAACCACCAAGTTGTGCACCTTGGCCGAATTCTCGACTACCACCATGTGTTCGCCTTGCATCCCGCCGTAGCCCATTTCTGCAATTGCGATATCGGCGTCGCTCAGCAGCCGTTGCTTGTATGCAGGATCCGACCAGGCTCGCGCCACTACTCGTGCGCCATTTCGCGGACCAATCTTGTGTTCGTAAGCGTCGACCAAGGTGTCCAACGCCGCCCGATCGACCAGCCCCTTTTCTACCAACAAAGATTCCAATGCCTTCACTCGCAACGCAGGATCAGAAGGAACTGCCTGGTGGTCGTGCTCATGCTGATGCGCTTGGGTCATCGTCGCTCCCGCATTTTGCTGTCGCTGTGGTCAAGAAATCCCGACGATTTGAAGTCCTCAAGCTCTGCCTCCTCTATGAGGCGTGAGGAGATCGTCGTGAAAGACGCGCGAATTATTGTCTTCCCAGCCAAGCGGTGTCAACCAGAAATATGGCGCCGTAGCCGTCGCACACTCAGCCGGGTAACCCACTTCCGGATCAGAGGCTCATCCCCGAGGAGAATGCTGCCGCTGCACGGCAGAAGTCGGTGCAGGGAAATTTTCACGGTTCTGATCTGGGTTCCGACAAAGCGGCAGTAGGTGGAGCAGCGTAGCAGTGGCAATTCCGGCGAATGACAATACGCTGGCGTCGGTTAAGCAAATGGCCTAAAATCGAAACAGCGACGAGGTAACCGCAAGTTTGTTACCGTGTTTACCACCATTGTGTTACCGTGATAACCGGCTCGCGCCATTGAGAGTCACCAATGCTGATTGGGATCATCCCTGCATGCGAGTCAACCTGATCACCAAATCCTCCGGTCAGATCAAGCCAGGAACGGCGTCTATGTCGCTCTCCCTAAAAATCCGCCCGGCATGCGGACTACCCGGCGAATACGAATACTACACCGATAGCGCCTCTCTGGTATGGATGCTGCGCAGGCAGACGGATCTGCCCGCTTCTGTCATCGAGCGATTTGAAGAGAGAATGCATACCGCCTTCAACGCGCACCTCCTGGGCGTCGAGCTGAGCGATAACGTCCTGACGGAAATGGGCTATTTCGTCGATTAGCATGCTGCCGAAGTAGTGATGTTAAGAGATCGACTCAACGTGCGACACAACACGGTGGGGGAGCTTGAACCGTTTTCCGTCCAAGGGTCCACCTACTCTCCGGCCTTCTATTTCGCTGGCCCTCGCTGATCCGCTCCTTAACGAGCGCGATGCCGAAGCAGCATACTTGGAGAGCTCTGTAATTCTCGCTTGCAAGCAGTGAATTGAGAAACGCCGGCGATAGAGAAGGCGAAGCGATCCAGGTACGGTTCGCCTCGCCGCGAATGCGCTTGCGAAAGCTACCAACACGATCCCTCATCTGGCGTGATCGAAACCACGCCAGATGATCGGTTACCTTACCTAACGTCCATATGCTTAGGTTTCCAACGACACCCTGTGGCCGGAAATCGCGGCGGGTAGGTTTAAATGAAAAGTCGCTCCGCGCCCTTGGGAGCCGACCACCCACAGGCGACCACCATGAGCTTCGATAATTGATCGGCAGATGCGAAGCCCCATGCCAGTGCCGTGGGCTTTCGTTGTAAAGAACGGATCGAAAATCTGTTCTTCGAGTTGCGGCGGGATCCCCATGCCGGTGTCACTGATCGAAACAAGAATCTGCTCATTCTCAGCTCTCTGCGACCGGATGACCATCTCCCGCATTCCATCCACGTCCTTCATTGCTTCAATGCTGTTGAGGATCAGATTCATCGCGACCTGCTGCAATTGCACGCGATCTCCGACGATCGGCGGTAGATCGGCCGCCAGTTCCGTTCGGACCGATATGTTGTGTCGCACTGCCTCGTCGCGCAATAGGGCAATGGTTTCCGGAATTATCTCGTTTACATTAAGACTCTCTTGTTTCGGGGCACCCTTTTCGAATTGGGAGCGGATCCTGCCAATAATCTCAGTAGCACGTTGTGCGTCTCTTACAATTCTGGCAAAAACCCCGCGCACCTCATCGAGATTGGGATTATCACTCCCAAGTTTTCGCAGTCCGACGTTGGCATTGGTCATCGCACCACTGATCGGTTGACTGAGTTCATGACCAAGAGACGCCGCCAACTCTCCCATGGTTGTCACCCGATTGATGCGCGCAAGATCGCTCTGCGCCTGACGCAACGCCTCTTCAACTCGCTTCTGCTCGTCGATGTCGGTGGTCGTACCGACGAATTTGAGGACTTTTCCTTCTGCATCGCGCAAGACCACAGCTTGATTAAGATGCCAGCGATAGATCCCGTCCCGAGCACGCAGAGACCGTGTCTCGAACGAGAATCCCTGTCCAGACCGCACTCCGTCCCAAAAAACCGTCGACGCTGCCTCGCGATCCTCAGGGTGGACAGCAGTTATCCAGGCCTCGGGATGCGACCGGACGAAGTCAAGGGACTGACCGGAAAATTCCAGCCAAACCTGATTCACGAAATCCGGTGTCCCATCAGGCTTGAGTGTCCAGGCGGAAACTGGAAGAAGCTGTAATAGACCAACTTGTAGTTGCAGATCGGTATAGAGGGCAGCATTCTCCAAAGAAATCGCGGCTTGCGAGGCTAGCAACTGCAGCACGGCAACACGGTCCGGCGTGAAGACGAACGGCGCAAGATTGTTCTCCAGATAAAGTACGCCGACAAGCCTCGTCTGCTTGACGATGGGCAGGCACAGCACGGACCGGGAGTTCTTTCGCCGGACATATTCGTCTTTGGAATACACGTCGTCTGCCGAAGCATCGTCCAGAAGCACAAGCTTATGTGTGCTGATCACTTGCTGCACCGCAGACTGCGGGAGATCAGTGGTGGTAACCGGCTCACGGCGCATTGTGACTTCGATCAGGTCGCCGGTCGCACGCGCCTCCGCCCGAACCTGATATTCATCCGCTGACGGCAGAATCAAAAGGCCGCCGTCAGCGCCCGCGTTCTCGAGTGCGATCGTCATCAGCCGCTCGATCAGATTCGGCAATTCCATCTCGCTGGACAGGGCCTGAGATGCGTCGACGATCCTCGCCAGCATATTTGCGCGGGCAACGCCCGCATATAGCTTGTTTGTTTCTGCGAGTAGAGCGATCAAAACGGCTGTTGAGGTGAGGAGCGAAAATAATGAGCGGCCGGCATAAAAACCAAGAGTGAAGCGCGACTCGAACCCATGCGAATGCTCAAAGTTATGCCATCCCAAACGGCCCGTTATCGCCAGTTCCACCATCGATGCCATCACCACAATCATGAGCCATTGATCAAGTACGGAGCGTCGGAAGGCCCACAACACGAAAAGCACGGCAGCGCAAATGAGCATTGTCAGATTAATCAGCCAGGGCGTGACTGGGTCTGGAAATGGCTGGAAAGTGCTCCGAGGGGAAGGTAGAAGCTTGTCTCCCGCGATGGTGAGCCATACGAGGCAGCCGACCAGGGCGAGTACGCCCGCGACGCTGCAGATTGCCACGAGCGCTGCTGGCCTGCGCGGGCCGGGCGTCGTGCGGTCTTTATCTCTGAGCCGTACATACGCAAACAAGGCCGAAGGAAGCCCAAGATGCCAGAACAGATAAATCATGAAATTGAAGCGGGCAGTTCTGGCGAGATCTCCTGCATGCGAAAAAGCTCCTGGGAAGCTCAGCACATGGGCGGCGACCATCAGTGCTGAGAAAAGATAACCGCAAGCCAGCACCAAAAGCGCTCTCGAACGATTGATTGAGAAGTGCGCCAGGAAAAGGCTTGCGGTGATGAGGTCGGTGACA
>JAFAKX010000073.1 GCA_019234945.1 Silvibacterium sp. | reverse complement strand
CGGTATAATCCAGCCCTGATTTGGCGGGGGACTCATGACCCTGGCAAGCGGAGTTCGCTTTGGCGCATACGAAATCATTGCGCCGATCGGCGCGGGCGGCATGGGAGAAGTCTACCGGGCGCGCGACTCCAGGCTCGGCCGAACCGTCGCCATCAAAGTCTTACCGGCTGCCTTCACTCGCGACCATGAACGCCTTGGACGATTTGCGCGGGAAGCCAAAGTCCTCGCCTCGCTGAATCACGCCAACATCGCTTCCATTTACGACTTTGATGACTCTACCGACGTCCCCTTGCTCGTCATGGAGTTGGTCGAAGGCCCAACGCTCGCCCATCTCCTCTCGAGATCACCGATGCCCCTGGCCGAGACTCTGCCGATTACGAAGCAAATCTGTGACGCGCTTGAATACGCTCACGAGCGCGGCATCGTGCATCGCGACCTGAAGCCGGCAAACGTAAAGATCACGCCCGACGGCGTGGTGAAGCTTCTGGACTTCGGGCTGGCCAAGGCGCTCCACGGCGAGATTGCGTCTCAAGACCCCGGCAGTTCCCCCACGATCACCGACATTGCAACCCGGGACGGAATCATCCTTGGCACTGCCGCTTACATGTCCCCTGAGCAGGCCAAAGGCAAAAGCGCAGATCGGCGCTCAGACATCTGGGCTTTCGGCTGCCTGTTCTATGAAATGCTCACAGCACGGCGGACCTTCGCCGGCGACAGTGTCACCGACACGCTCGCCTCTGTCCTCAAAACCGAGCCCGATTGGTCTCTGCTCCCACCCAGTACGCCGCTTAGGATCCGCAGTCTGATCGAGCGCTGCCTCATTAAAGATTCGAAGCATCGTCTGCAGGCCATTGGAGACGCCCGCATTGACATCGAGGAAGCTATCTCCACCCCAAAACAAAGCGAAGCTCTGCCCTCACCATCGCCGCAGAGCCCGACATGGCGACGCACGCTGCCCTGGGCTGCGGTATTCGTCACGGGCGCCCTGCTTGCGGGCATTGCGTTCCTGATATTCGTCGCCCGCAGGCCGCATCCTTCTGCGATGCACTTCCGCGCCGTCACCAATTTCTCCGGCGTACAGTCGCATCCGGCGCTCTCGCCCGATGGACGCTCCGTCGCTTTCGTCTCAAACCGCGATGGGCATTACAACATCTACGTTGGCTTGCTCAACGGAGCCAACCCCGTCAAACTCACCGACGACTCGAACGTTAAAACCACCCCATGCTGGTCACCCGACGGAACCGAGATCGCTTATGGACGGCTGAACGAGTCCGGTATCTGGGATGTCTGGAAAGTCCCCGCGCTTGGCGGAACTTCAAGGCGAATTGTTTTGAATGCATCCGACCCGGCCTGGTCCCGCGACGGACGCTGGCTGACGTACCGGAAGAGCAGCACCCACGCAATTTGGATTTCTGACGCCTCGGGGCAAAACGGGCGCGAACTGGCACAGGCGCAGAATGAGTTTTTCGGGAACAGCGGGCCGCGTTTCTCACCCGATGGCCGCGAGGTTGCCTACGCTGCATCTCTGGGAGGTCCCGCTGGAGAATTAGAGATCGTCGATTTCGATTCCGGCAAAGTGCGCCGGTTGACGCACGACGGCGCATTGGTGTTATCGCCGGCATGGTCAGAGGACGGGCAATCCATCTACTTCGCCTCCAGTCGCGGCGGAACGCTGAATATCTGGAAAATCGCGGAGAAAGGCGGCGAGCCTGAACAGATCACGAACGGTCAGGGTGACGATGTGCAACTGGATATTTCTGCAGATGGAAAGCGTATCGTCTTTTCAACGTTCCGTTCGAATGTGAATCTCGCAGAGCTGGACCTGGGCCAAGGTGGACAGAAAACCTCAAGATTACTTGTTGCCGATCTTGCGCGGAGTCAATACGGTCCGGCTTACTCCCCTGATGGGAAGCATCTTGCTTATTGCTCCACCCTGAAAGGCGTCGAGAAGGAAGGAATCTGGCTCGCAAACTCCGACGGTTCCGATCCCGTGCCATTGGTTCAGACTCGCGTGCCAAGTATCTTTCCTCGCTGGACTCCGGATAGCGCATATCTGGTTTATGCCACTTCGTCGTCGTTCCCAGGCCCAATTGAATATCGCCGGATTTCCATTTCCGGAGGAGCTCCGGAAACTTTGCTCGGGAACGTCTCGGACAGCTTTCCGGATATCGGCTCCGACGGGCAACTGCTTTTCGAGGGACCTCATGGCCAGGTTCAGATCTGGAGTTCGCAAAAGGTACAGACCCTCGTCACGTTGCCCTCCGATATGAATTCCTTCTTATTCCGCTGGTCACCTGATCATCAGTCCATTGCCTACATGGTCAATCCAATGCAGGAAGGCGACCCGCGCACAGGGCTCTGGGTCTTTGACCGCCACGGACCGCCCAGCCAGGTTTTTCGCGGCTGGATTACCTGGTACGCCTGGGCGCCGGGCAACGAGCTCTACTTCATTCAGGCAAAGCCAGACCTGGAAGGCGTGCTTTGGAAAGTTGACCGGAGTGGCCGTGGTCTCACCCGAGTTCCAGTGAACATTTCACTCCCTTTTGATTACTGGTACGCCGTGCCGATGACTCAGTTCGACATTTCACCCGATGGCCGGCACCTCGCGTTCACGTTTCAGCAGGTCCTGCAAGCAAACATTGGCATGCTTGAAAACATCCAGTAATAATCGAGGATCCGCACCTCCGGACGCGTAAATGGGGAGGGTTAGATCCTTGCCACAATCTGTGAAACCTCAATTCCTTCGAGATCGCGGTCCCGAACCCCGATCAGATACAGCAAGCTATCCAGCCCGAGGTGCGTAAGTGAATGGTCGGCGCTTTGGCGGACGACTGGCTTGGCGCGGAACGCGATTCCCATCCCAGCCAGGTTGAGCATGGGCAGGTCATTGGCTCCGTCTCCGACGGCGATGACCTGCTCGAGAGAAATCCGCTCCCGTTCGGCAATCTGCCGGAGCAGATCCGCCTTGGTGGCGCCGTCGATGATCCTGCCGCTCACCTCGCCCGTGACAACCCCGCCAGCTATCTCCAGCGTGTTGGCGAAAACATAGTCGATTCCGAAGCGCTCCTTAAGATGCTCTGCAAAGAATGTGAACCCGCCTGACAGAATCGCGGTCTTGTACCCGAGCATCTTGAGCGTACGGATCAGCTGCTCGGCGCCCTCGGCCAGCGGAATCCGCCCGATCAGCTCGAACACGCGCTCCTCGGGAAGTCCCTTCAGCAGCGCCACGCGCCGCCGGAAGCTCTCCCGGAACTCTATCTCCCCGCGCATCGCTGACTCGGTGATGGCGGCTACCCGATCCCCGGCGCCGGCCATCGCCGCCAGCTCATCGATGACCTCGCCCTGAATCAGCGTGGAATCCATATCGAAGGCGAACAGCCGCCGGTTGCGCCGGAAGATGCTCTCGCGCTGGAACGCGATGTCGATCCCGAGCTCCTGTGCGACGGCGAGAAAATCCGCCCGCATGCCATCCTCTGAGGCGATCTGGCCGCTGGCCTCGAGTTCGACGCAGGCGTTCGCGTCTCCTCTGTGGATGGCCAGCGACAGCCGGCCCGAAAGCCGCTCGATGCGATCGATGTTGAGGCGGTGATGGGCTACGATCGCGCTCACGCGAGAGAGTTGCCGCGCGCTGATCGCCCTGCCGAGCACGGTGATGATGTACCGGTCCCGGCCCTGCGTCGCGAGCCAGTGGTCGAGCGCCTCATCCGAGATCGGCGTGAACCTCACCTGCAGCCCGAGTTCGCCGGACCTCTCGATTAAGGCGCGTTTGAGGGGTTCAAAGTCCCGTTCTGCGGATAGTTCGACCAACAGGGCCAGTGCCAGCGTCTCGTGCACTACGGCCTGACCGATATCGAGCACGCACGCGTCATAGACGGCGAGGATGCCGGTGAGCACGGTGGTCTGACCGGGGTGGTCCTGCCCGGAAAAATGGATCAGAATTTTCTCGCTCATTGCTTTGTTAAGGCTATCAGTGAGCGGACGGCTAGAGCTTTCGGATTGGGCCCGGGTACTTTGCGACGAGTGGGTCGACGGTCAGCAGAGTGATGCCTTCAAAGGTAGCCTGCGCAATCAAAATGCGGTCAAACGGGTCTTTATGGATGGGCGGCAGTCCCTCCACCACAACCGCATGTGCACTGGTGACCGCCAACTCGAGATAGCCGTTGTCGAGAAGGCCGCGGCGAAGCAGCCGGCCATCGACCTGAAAGTCAGGACGCTCCAAACTGCGCTTGATCGCGATCTCCCACAGGCTGGCGGCGCTGAACAGCAGCTCGTTTTCGGGGTCGTTGATGAGTTTCCGGGCGGCCGCGGGCAATCTTTCCGGTTTACCAGCGACCCACAAAAGCAAGTGGGTATCGAGAAGCAGTTTCAATCGTTGCTCCGGCCGCTGCTCCGTTCTCCGCCGCTCCGTTCACCGTAGAAGAGCTCTTCGATCTCGCCTGCGCCCATCCGATCGAAATCCCGCGGCACTTGAATCTGCCCCTTCATAAAACCAATCCGCCGTATCTCGCTGCCGGCAGGGCTGTCGATAGCTGTAACCCGCACGAGGGGCTTTCCGGCCCTGGCAATGATGAACGATTCTCCTTTCACCGCCTGGTCGATGAGCCGGGATAGGTGAGTCTTGGCTTCATGAATGTTGACAATGGGCATGGGCATGATGGACTTAGTTTATCAGACTTAGTTTAGCTTTGGCTCACTTGATCGGAATGGATGGCCTATTCATTCTGCGTCGGCAAATGCATTAGAATTGTGGCGAGGATCGCAACACAGTGATGCTTTTCCCTCCACTCCTCAAGCGCTTTCGCCATGGTCGCCCTGACCGTGGACGAAGCCTTTCCTTCTAGTTAATCTTTCTCCGGACAGTTCTGCTCGATGCCTGCGCTGCCAAAGCCCCTGCGCCGGCCATTCGGACGCAGTCCGGACGCGATTGCGGCCGCCCAAAAACGGGCCTCCACGACGGAAGGCCTCACGACAGGCCTTCATGACAGAAGGAAGGAACACTCATGAACCAGTCCGTAAATACTTTTGGCAGCCAGTCAACTTTGAAATCCGGCAATGGGACCCACCAGATTTATCGCCTGAACACTCTGGAGCGGAAAGGCCTCTCCCTTAGCCGGCTACCGTACAGCCTGCGCATTCTCCTCGAGAACCTGCTGCGCCACGAGGACGGCAAATCCGTTACTGCCGACGACATTGAGTTCCTCGCCAAGTGGGACCCGAAGGCCGAGCCGGCCCGCGAGATTGCTTACATGCCGGCCCGCGTTCTCATGCAGGACTTCACCGGCGTTCCGGCGGTCGTCGATCTCGCCGCCATGCGCGATGCCATGAAGGCACTGGGGGGCGACCCGGAGAAGATCAATCCCTTGCAGCCGGCCGAGCTGGTCATTGATCACTCCGTCCAGGTCGACCAGTATGGAACTGGCGACTCATATTCGCTGAACGCGATGCTGGAGTTCCAGCGCAACCGCGAGCGCTATGCCTTCCTCAAGTGGGGGCAGTCGGCCTTTCGCAACTTCTCCGCCATTCCGCCGGGCATGGGCATCTGTCACCAGGTGAACCTTGAATATCTTGCGCGCGTGGTCTTCACCCTGGAAGCCGATGGCAAGACCATCGCGTATCCAGATACCCTGGTCGGCACCGACTCGCACACAACCATGATCAACGGCCTGGGCGTGCTTGGATGGGGCGTCGGCGGCATCGAAGCCGAGGCAGCGATGCTCGGACAGCCCGTCTCGATGCTCGTGCCGCAGGTCGTCGGATTCAAACTCACCGGCAAGCTGCGCGAAGGCGCAACGGCGACCGACCTGGTCCTGACCGTAACCGAGATGCTCCGCAAGCTTGGCGTGGTCGGCAAATTCGTCGAGTTTTTCGGAGCCGGCATCAGCGAACTTGCACTGGCCGATCGCGCCACGATCGCCAACATGGCGCCCGAATACGGAGCGACCTGCGGCATCTTTCCGGTAGACGCCGAGACGCTGCGGTATCTCAAGCTGACGGGCCGCAGCGCCGAGCAGATCGCGCTCGTCGAGGCCTATTACAAAGAGCAGGGCCTCTTCCACACGGCCGACGCGACAGAGGCGGAGTATTCGCAGACCATCGCGCTCGACCTTGCGACCGTGGAGCCCAGCGTGGCCGGACCGAAGCGTCCACAGGACCGCGTGCGTCTCAGCGAAGCGGGTTCGAACTTTGCGAAGCAGTTGCCCAGCCTGCTCGGTCCCAGCGCCAACAAGAATGGCGCCCGGCAGGTGCTGCGCTGGGAAGGTGAAGGCGGGCATGCCGCCGAGACGATCGACGCGGCACATAGCATGCATGAGCCCGGAGAGGCCGCTTCAATCAAGCAGCGCTTCGGCGTGGATGTTGACAAGTATCTCGACAACGGATCGATCGTTATCGCAGCGATCACGAGCTGCACCAATACTTCCAACCCTTCCGTGATGGTGGCGGCGGGAATCCTCGCCAAGAAGGCCGTCGAGAAGGGCCTCAGCGTGCCGCCCTGGGTGAAGACCTCACTCGCTCCGGGCTCGCGCGTTGTGACCGATTACTACAAGAAGGCTGGGCTGCTTCCGTACCTCGATAAGCTGCGCTTCAACGTGGTGGGCTACGGGTGCACAACGTGCATCGGCAACTCCGGCCCGCTGCCCGCCGATGTTTCGAAATCCATCGAGGATCACGGGCTGGTTGCCGTGTCCGTGCTGAGCGGCAATCGTAATTTTGAGGGCCGGATTAACTCCGATGTGCGCGCGAACTACCTGATGTCGCCGC
>JAFAKX010000247.1 GCA_019234945.1 Silvibacterium sp. | reverse complement strand
AAGAAAGTTGAGCAGCCTGCGCCGGCGCAGTTCGGCGCGAGCAACCTCGACCAGAAATGCGCTTCGGCGGCGGGGACCAACCTGAAGGTCTATCTCGGCGATAAGATCGTCAGGCAACAGAACATGGGCGCGCTGCGTAGTCACACTGCTAGCGTGACATAACAGTGTGCTTTTATGAAGCGGGGGGGAGAATCTGGACGGTCCTCCCCATCCCGTTACGCGTAGATACCGCGCTGCTTGATCGTGAACGCCACCCGGTCAATCGCCAGCATGTAGGCCGCGATCCGGTTGTTCACATTGTGTGCCTCCGAGTACCGGACCACATCGTCGAAGCTGTCGGTCAGGATGCTATCGAGCTGATCATTGATAACCGACTCCTTCCAGAAGTACCCCTGCCGGTCCTGCACCCATTCGAAGTACGACGCCGTTACGCCGCCGGCATTGGCCAGGATGTCCGGAATGACGAACACGCGCTTGTCGGCCAGGATCTCGTCCGCAACCGCCGTCGTCGGCCCGTTCGCGCCTTCGCAGACAATCCGCGCCCGGATCCGCTCCGCATTCCGGCTGGTAATCACGTTCTCCGTCGCCGCCGGAATCAGAATCTCGCAATCGGCGGTGAGCAGATCAATGGGATCGTAGAGTTCTGCACCCTTGAAGCCGAGAACCGAGCCATTCCGCTGCCGGTAGTCGATCAACGCGCAAACGTCGATCCCGTTCGGATTGAACAGGCCGCCCTCGTATTCGGCAACGCCGATGATCTTGTACCCCTTCTCCTGCATCAGCCTGGCGGCGTGCGATCCGACGTTGCCGAAGCCCTGCACAATCACCCGGCAGCCGTCGCGGCGCATGTTCAGATACTTCAGCGCCTCGTCGCAGACCACGCTCACCCCGCGACCCGTCGCCTCCCGACGCCCGCGTGACCCGCCGATATTGATCGGCTTGCCGGTCACCACGCTGGTCACCGTCTGACGCATGTGCATCGAGTAGGTGTCCATGATCCAGGCCATCACCTGCTCGTTCGTGTTCACGTCCGGCGCAGGAACATCCTTCTCCGGCCCGATGAATTCGATAATCTCGGCGGTGTACCGACGCGTCATGCGCTCCAGTTCACCCATCGACATCTTCTTCGGATCGCAGATGACCCCGCCCTTCGCGCCGCCGAAGGGTATATTCACTACCGCGCACTTCCACGTCATCCAGCTGGCCAGCGCGCGCACCTCATCGAGAGAAACGTCAGGCGCGTAGCGAATGCCTCCTTTTCCCGGCCCGCGCGCTACCGAGTGCTGAACGCGGAAGCCGGTGAACATCTCAATCCGGCCGTCGTCCATCGACACCGGAAAGTGAACGATAATTTCGCGCGAAGGGTAACGCAGCACCCTCCAGAGCCCTTCATCGAGATTCAGTTTCTGTGCTGCATAATCGAATCGAGCAGCCTGCGCTTCCCACGGATTGATTTCCTGCTCGAGAGAGATGGTTGCCATAAGATTCCTTTACTCCTTGGGACCGATCTTGCCCGGCCGGGATGAATCTTTCTTCAATCCCGGCAGCTAATTCATTACCGTTCAGGTACGCTTCCGACGGTCCCTCAATATCTAACGGATGCGCACCCACTTAACTCGTACCCTACTTTTCAGGGCCGCCCCGCTCGACTCAGCCGGCCCACCACCTTGGGCAAAATGGTCTTCTGCCCAAACCAACCGAGTATAGGCCTCAAATTTGACGACCGGCAAGGCTCCCATGCATACGAAGGAGTTACCTTCGATGGTCCAAATGTGTCATCGCTGAGCACAAATTCCCGTTTTGGTCCAGTTCCGCGTGCCGTGATGAACGGCGCGAAGCGCGAACGCCTGGACGGCTAGTCCCCCTCGGCCGGCCAGTCCATTTACCATGATCGTGACCGATGCCATCCGGACATATCAGCATTCCCACTCGCTCTGAGTTCCTGCGTCTCGCCCGCGGCCACACCCTGGTGCCGCTCTACCGCACCCTTACAGCCGACCTCGAGACCCCTGTCACGGCCTTCCTGCGCCTCGCAGCCGACGAGCCGGAATGCTTCATGCTCGAATCGGTCGAAGGCGGCGAAAATCTCGGCCGCTACACCTTCATCGGCATTCGACCCTACCGCAAGCTGGTCTCCCGCGGACGCTCCATTGAGATCACCGAAGGGGCCCGCACCCGCCGGGTCGACGGCGACATCTTCGCTTTTTGGAAAGAAGCGCTCGAAGGCCACAACCCAGCCCGCGTCCCCGGTCTGCCGCCCTTCACCGCCGGAGCCGTCGGCTTCTTCGCCTACGACGTCGTCCGCCAGATCGAACGCCTGCCCGTGGACACCATCGACGACCTCGGCATGCCCGACGCCTGCCTCATGTTCTTCGACGAGGTGCTCGCTTTTGATCACGTCAAAAAGGAAATCCTCCTCATCGTCACTGCGGACGTGCGCCGCCAGAAGCCCCAGGCTGCCTACGACGACGCCCTCCGCCGCCTCAACCGCCTCGAAAAGCGCCTGGCGCGCCCGCTGCCACTCATCCGGCACCGCCGCGTCTCCGGAAAGCTCAAGATCGAGCACAAAACGAAGAAGAAAGACTTCCTCGCCGCTGTCGAGCGCTCTAAGGAATACATCGCCGCCGGAGATGTCTTTCAGGTCGTCATATCTCAGCGCTTCGATGTCCGCCCCGAAGTCGACCCCTTCTCCGTCTACCGCGCTCTGCGCATCGTCAACCCCTCGCCCTACATGTACTTCCTGCGCCTCCAACTGGGCGCGCCCGGTTTCGGGGCAGGTCGCCGTAAAGCCGAGCCCACCCACATCGTGGGCAGTTCACCCGAGATGCTTGTCCGCGTTCAGGGTAGCCGCGTCGAATACCGCCCCATCGCCGGTACCCGCCAGCGCGCGCCGAGCGAGGAAGAAGACCTGCGCCTAGAAGCCGAACTCCGCGACGACGAAAAGGAGCGCGCCGAGCACGTCATGCTCGTCGACCTCGGACGCAACGACGTCGGTCGCGTCAGCGAATACGGCTCGGTGCGCGTCAAGGACCTCATGTTCGTCGAGCGCTACTCGCACGTCATGCACCTGGTCAGCTCGATCGAAGGGCGCCTGCACCCCGATCTCACTCCCGTCGACGCCTTCCGCGCCTGCTTCCCCGCCGGCACCCTCAGCGGAGCTCCCAAGATCCGCGCCATGGAAATCATCGAAGAGCTCGAGTCCACCCGTCGCGGCATCTACGGA
Source organism: Silvibacterium sp. (assembly GCA_019234945.1). Lineage (GTDB taxonomy): Bacteria > Acidobacteriota > Terriglobia > Terriglobales > Acidobacteriaceae > Silvibacterium. The sequence continues at coordinate 7,382 of JAFAKX010000247.1, read as the reverse complement.
GGCAGCGTTCTCTACGCCGACTTCTCCGGCAATCTCACCTCCTGCATCGCCATCCGCACCCTGCTCATGCAAGGCAAGCAGGGATATCTCCAGGCCGGCGGCGGCATCGTCGCCGACTCGATTCCCGAGAGCGAGTACCAGGAAAGCGTCAACAAGGCCCGCGCCGTTGTGCGCGCCATCGAGCGGGCAAGAGGAGCTTGCTGACCCTTTGCGTTGAACGAAGCTCGCTCATGATCAAGCTATGCAGTAAAGATTGCTAGGATTGAGCCTTGGAGGTAAGATCGTCTTACCATGCAAACCAGGATTTCAACGAAGGGTCAGATTGTGCTTCCCAGTCCTCTTCGTCGTCGGCTTGGTATCGAACCGGGCGATCCGCTCGATGTTGAAGTCGAGGCGGGACGCATTGTTCTGACACCACGAAAGAAACGGCACAAAAAGGGAAGAATCATAAAGGATCCTGCTAGTGGATTCCCGGTTCTCAGTGCCGGGCCTGATGCTCCTGTCCTGACCAGCAAGGAAGTAACGGCGCTCTTGTCGAACTTTCCATGAAATACCTGCTCGACGTGAACGCACTTGTCGCCCTCGGGCACATTCATCACGAGTTTCACAAACGTATAATCGTCTGGCTCCGAGCTGAGAACTCTCCTCAGCTGGCCACTTGTTCGATTACGGAACTTGGATTTGTGAGGATTCTAAGTCAGGTACCGGCTTATGGTTTCACCTTGGCAATGGCAAGATTGTTGTTATTGGAGATGAAAAAAGACCCATCCTTGCGCCTTGCATTTATTGCTGACGACCACGACATCTCACGTCTTCCCACCTGGGTTAGATCACCCACGCAAACGACTGACGCCCATTTAGCAGAACTTGCAAAGGCAAATAAATCTGTTCTGGCGACGTTCGATGAGAAAATCCCAAGCGCTTATCTGATTCCTTGAAGGAAATACCAGGAGAGCGTCAGCAAGGCGCGGGCGGTGGTGAGAGCCATCGAGCGGGCAAGGGGCTAGAGTTAGTCCTCAACGGTAGGCACCCGTGCTAATCAGCTACGCGGACGAGTCCGGACATTCAGCCGATCCAGCATGTGGATTTGTCGGTATCGGTGGTCTTGTGGCGCCCGCGGAAAACTGGGAGAAAGTATTCAAACCCCATTGGCAAGCGGCTTTGGACGAATTTATCCAGGGTGAGCCTTTCCATATGAGGGAATTCGTGGTGGTTCCCGGTCTAGGCCGATATCGGGGATGGGACGAATCCAAGCGACGAGCATTTATGGCACAACTCGTCGACGCCATTCTCAAAACCGAAGCTCGACCCGTGGGATGCGTGGTTTCAACTGAGCATTTCAGCATGCTGCGGCCAGAGCACCAGAGGGCACTCCGAGATCCGTACTACATAGCACTGCAGGAAGTGACGAAGGGGTTGTCTCTCGCTGCCATTCCAAAAGATGTTCCGGTTGTCTTAGAACAGGTCGCGATGGTGTATGCCCATCAAGAGGACTTTGGTGCGACACCTTTTGGGCGTGTCGAGCAGCTTTGGCGGGTGATCAAAGCAGAAGCAGTTTGGGGTCAATGGATGGGCACTTATTCGTGCGCGCGGCCCCAGGCTGTACTGCCATTGCAGGCTGCAGATTTGTTTGCCTACGAGATCACCCACGAATTTGAAACCTGGATTAAGAGGCCGCAGATCAAAATGCGATGGCCATTGAAGCAAATTCTTACAAATGCGAAAGACCAGTTGCTCATTAAGGTGTTTACCCTCCCAGCGATGATTCAGTGTTTAGCGGAGAGTGGCGCATTACAGGAAAGCACTGACTTCACCTTGGCCGCTTATGGAGATTTCGCTAATGTGAAATCTGCGCTGCTGAAGAGAATCGAAGAATAATTGACTTTAAGGACTACGGCGCAGCGGTGCCTCACGGTTCAGCCCCACCGCACAATTCGAGACAACATAGTCAAAGCGCACCCCCCTCCCGTACCACCGCCCTTCGCATCCAGAGCACAATCCCAGCCGCGGCCAGCGCGGGAACCGTCAGTGTCAGCAGCCCGTGTTGATAATCGCCCGTCATGTCTTTCGCGATTCCCATCCAGTACGGTCCGATGAACCCGCCGAGTATGCCGATCATGTTCATCGCCGCAATCCCCGCCGCCATTGTCCTGCCCTTTAGGAACGTCGGAGGAATCGACAGGAGAGGCCCCTGCAGTGATGAAAACGCAATCACCACCGCCGCAAATGCGGGAACCGCCACCCACGCCGCCACCGACAATCCGCCGATCGCGTAACCAACCGCCATGATCAGGAACGGGACCGCGACATGCCAGTACCGCTCGCGCTTACGGTCCGAGTGCAGCGCATTAAGCACCATCCCGCCCGCAGCCAGCACACTCATCACAGAGATCAGAAACCCAACTCTCGTCGCGTCCCACCCCGTCAGCCGGACCAGGATCGCCGGTGCCGAAAACGTGTAGGCATAGTTCGATCCCAGCATGAATAGGAAAATCAGACCGACCTGCAACACCCGAGAATCGCGTAGCGCGCGCCACACGTCATCCGTATGCCCGCCCGAGCACGCATCCACCCGAATCTGCTCCAGCACCCATGCACGCTCATCGCCTGTCAGCCACTTCGCGTCTGCCGGACCATCCGGCAGCAACACCCAGAAAGCCACGCTCAGCAGGACTGCCGGCACTCCCTCCACGAGAAACAGCCACTGCCATCCTGCCAGCCCGAGCCGCCCGTTGAGATTTAGCAGCGCTCCGGCCAGCGCGCCCATGACCACCGAACTGAGTGGCAGCGCAATGTAAAACCGGCTCACCGCACGGGCGCGCATCTCCGGCGGAAACCACTGCATGAGGTAAAAGACGACACCAGGAAAAAACCCAGCCTCGGCCATTCCCAACAGAAAGCGAAGCACATAAAACTGAACCGGCGTCCTTACGAACATCATCGCAATCGCCAGCACGCCCCAGGTGATCATGATGCGCGACAGCCACCGCCGCGCCCCGAAACGGCACAGCAGCAGGTTCGAGGGCACCTCGCATGCAGCGTAGCTGAGGAAAAACAGGCCGGCGCCCAAGCCATACGTCGTTGCGGTGAAGCGCAGGTCGCGATTCATCTGCAGGGCCGCGAAACTGATGTTCACGCGGTCCATGTAGGCCGTGCCGTAGCCGAGCGCAATCAGCGGAATCAACCGCCAGGTCGCCTTCCGCATCGCCGTGCTGCCAATGGATTCCGGTGCACTCTCGCGAACCGCGGGCTCACTGGCCGACATAGCCGTTCCTCAGGTGAGATGGTCAGGGGATGGGGAAGCATACCACGGTCGGTGGAGGTTCAGACTTGGGAGTTACCGAGGGCCTTGGCTCGAACTCTGATCCCTGTTCCCTGCCTCTCCGTGGCCGAGAATTTCGCCGAACCAGCTAAAATAAGAATTAGGGAATACCAGAAGCCCGGCTGTGAACAGCTGGGCTTTGTTATTTTCAGGGGCAGGAGGGCCAGCTAAGTAATTGATTGCAAAGGAAAGCGCCCCTAACCCATCCCGAATGAATGGATTACAGTCAAGGTTCAGATTAACTCGATAAGAATGAATGGATTACAACATCTATACCGGGGGGGAGGGGTAGGTATGCGGTCCCGAATCGGAACCACCTCGGCAAGGCGGCTCAGCGGGCGATGCTGCGCATTGGGTCCGGCTTGAGCCCGCAGAACTGGTCGTTCTCAGGACTCCACACCGAGCCGTCCTCGAAGGTCACCTGCTCCAGCCGTACGCCGTCCACCAGCGCCGGATGCATCTCCTCCGGCAGCGACAGCCGCCGAAGCTCAGCGAACGCCGAATCGATGTTCTGCGTCCCGTAGGCCGTCAGGTGCAGATGCACAGGGGGCAGGTAGCCGAGGTCGTAGATGCTCTTTTTCACCAGGATTGTCGCGGACAATTCGATTGAACGGATCTCCTTCCCGCTCGCGTTACGGAACTCAAGATCGAGACCGTTTCCGCCGGACGCATCGCCCGACTTGAGGAGTTGCAGCCGCGGAGCCAGCCACGCGCTGGCCAGCACCACCGGACAGTTGGCCTGGGTCGTCCGGTCCAGTATGCCTTGCAATTGGGACGAAGAAGGAGACGTTTGGGCAGAGCAGGCGAGGGCAGCCACGCCCAAAGACACACTCCGGAGCAGAAGAGCAGAGAGCTTCATACTACGAACCTCCCGGTCTTGCAAACAGCATAGCACCGCCCAGCGCAGCGTTACACTGGACTATAGCCCCATGATTTTCGTCCCATGATCTTCGTTCCATGATCTTCGTTCTAGACAACTACGACTCCTTCACCTATAACCTCGTCCAGTACATGGGAGAACTGGGCGCCGAGATGACCATCCGCCGCAACGATGACCTCACCGTCGACGAGGTCGAGGCCCTCGCACCGAAGCGCATCCTGCTCTCGCCGGGCCCCTGCACGCCGCAGGAAGCCGGCATCAGCATCGAGTTGATCCAGCGCATGGCGGGCAAGGTGCCGATCTTAGGGGTGTGTCTGGGCCACCAGGCCATCGGGGCCGCCTTCGGCGGAGACGTCATCCGCGCCCCGAAGCTCATGCACGGTAAGACCAGCGAAGTCGAACATGACGGTAAGACTATCTTCACCAGCCTCTCGAATCCGATGACCTGCACCCGGTACCACTCCCTCATCGTCTCGGAGAGAAATCTGCCCTCCGAGCTCGAGATCTCCGCCCGCACCACAGACGGCACCATCATGGGCCTGCGCCACCGCGAGTACCCGGTGGAGGGGGTGCAGTTCCACCCGGAGAGCGTCCTCACCAGTGACGGCAAGCGCCTTATGAAAAACTTCCTGGAGTTGTAACTAGGTGGGTTTCCGCACGCCACTCATCCTCGCCGGCTCGATCTTTGGAACATCCGCTTTGGCCCAGCAACAGCCCATCGCGTATGTTCCCGTTGAAGGTGTCTCCGTCTCTGGATCGCTCGCCGTAGCTAATGGCAAAGCCAGCATCGGAAACGACGGGACTGTACGCGCCGGCGACTCGACGGCCCACGTCCAGCTCGCGCGCGGCGGCGAGCTGCGTCTCTGCGCCTCGACTGAGGTCCACCTTTCGAGGGACTCCTCGCTCAATGCAACCGATCCAGCCGCCGATTCCGCCCTGATGATCGCCCTGGACCGCGGAGCCATCGAGGCCAGCTACAAGCCGGGCAAGTACTCCGACGTGCTCCTCACGCCCGACCTTCGCATCCTCGTCTCCGGACCAGGTCAGGCGGATCTCAAGGTCCGCACCAACCAGAAGGGCGACACCTGTGTCGACAACCACGGTGCCAACGCGCCCTACATCACGGTAACCAGCCAGTTCGAAGGGGGACTCTACCGCGTACAGCCCAACCAGCGGGTGATGTTCGAGCACGGCAGCCTCGATCAGGTGGTGGACAACGAGCCAGAGCCGTGCGGCTGCCCGGTCGCCACGCCGCCCGTATCCATCGCGAATGCAGCGCCCGGAATCCTGCCGAACACCGCTAGCACAGCGACTACCACAGCCCCAGCCAAGCCTGCCCAGCCAACCGGCGGTCCGTCTTCCACTCCGGCCGACACGGCCTTCCCCCTCGCCGAGAGCGAGGGCCTGAAGCCGCCGCCGCCTGCTCCCACTCAACCCGTCGTGCCGGCCGGCACTCCCCACGCCGAAGTGCAGGTCCCGATTACCTACGACGCCAAAGTCACCCCCGATCCGGCCGCCCCCGGTGCCGCCGGCCCACCGCCGCCTACTCCAAATGATTTGCGTACCATGTGCGCCGGCGATCCGACCAAGTTCCCGCCCGGGACTCTTGTGGAGTGCGCAAAGATCTCAACCAGCGGTGCAGACATTCCCACGCAGCCGCCGCAGGTTGAGGCACAAATTCAGCCATCCCAACCCAGGCCCGCGAAGAATGAGGGCGGAGGTTTCTTCCACGCGATCGGCCGCTTCTTCTCGCATCTTTTCGGAAGACCGTGACACCTGGTCACGGGGCATTACCGTCCCGCCCTGCTAAAATTTCGAAGGGCTGAGATTTTCGCGCTGGCGCTGTATCGGCCGGCATCAAGCGGCAAAATCTGCCGCTAAATTCCCAGTAAATCGAAGCAAGGAGCTAGTTTTTATGGCGATTCCCGCCACACAAATGCGTCCAGGTATGATCATCAAGCACAACGGAGAGCTGCACGCCGTCTTCTCGGTGGAGCACCGTACGCCCGGCAACCTGCGCGCCTTCATCCAGGCCAAGCTGCGGAACCTCCGCACGGGAGCCATGTTCGAGCACCGCTTCCGCTCGCCCGATCCCATTGAGCGCGTGGTCGTCGACGAAATCCCCATGGAGTTCCTCTACAACGACGGCGACGACTTCTACTTCATGAACACCGAGAACTACGAGCAGACGCACCTCAAGCACGACACCCTCGGCGACGCTGTCGAGTACCTCACCCCAAACCTGCAGATCACGGTCTCGTTCTTCGATGGCGTGGCTGTCGGTATCGAGCTTCCTCAGACCGTCGAGCTCACCGTGGTTGAAACCGAGCCCGGCCTCAAGTCGGCAACGGCATCGTCCGTCACAAAGCCGGCCAAGCTTGAAACGGGCCTCGTCGTCCAAGTGCCGCCGTTCATCAACGAGGGGGAGAAAATCCGTGTCGATACCGCAGAAGGCGCTTATTTGAGCCGCGCATAAGGCTGATAAACTTTTGTACCGAACGGCGCGGCTTCGGCTGCGCTGTTATTGCTTTTTGGGTCGATATAATCGCGGCAATGAACCGCAAGGATTTGCAGGCACTCGCCAATATTCGTCTACGGGAAGCGAGAGCGCTGTATAGGGCTGGGGAATTCAGCGGCGCCTATTACCTGATTGGCTATGCCGTGGAGTGCGGATTCAAGACTTGCATAGCGAAAAGGGTCCGGAAGCACGACTTTCCCGACAAGAAGGCCGCGAACGAAGCCCATACGCATAAACTCAAGACTCTCTGTTCCCTGGCGGATTTAGACAGCCCGCGTCTCTTGCTGGAACAGGCAGACCCGTTCTTCCGTAAGAACTGGAATCTCACCATCACATGGTCAGAGGAAAGCCGGTACAAAGTATTCAACAAGCAGAAGTGTCAAGATCTCATGGATGCAATAATGGAACGAAGCCACGGAGTCATGCCATGGATAAAGCAGCACTGGTAGAAGTCGATCTCGGAAAGAGTGAACGGATCGTTACCGCTCTCGAGAAGGCTGGTGTTCCGGTGACCCTCGCGATGTGGGTTCATTTTTCAGAGTATGGCGACTGGCGGTTTGTTCTGGCGTCAAAGAAGCTGGATGATTTGACTCTGGGAGACGCGTATTTGAAGGTGAACGCTATTCTCACTGAAGCTGGAATAACTGTCTGGGAGGTCCCCA